>SKWB01000177.1 GCA_007129135.1 Halococcaceae archaeon
GGTCGCGCTCGGGGAGACCGACGCACAGCGCTTCGACCTCGGTGAAACCGGTGACGGACAGGTGGAGGTGAAGCCGGAGGCGGGGAATGTCCGTCTCATTCATGCCGAGAACAACGAAACTATTGAAAACGGGTCTACTATTTATAACGGTGAGTTCGGCGCCGTGGTCTACGAACTCGACGGTGAACAGGTTGCGTACCAAGGTGGTGGTGTCTGGAAAAAGGAGGGTGACTGGAGTCGGATGATTTCACCGCCGGAGTATCACTACCATAGCCGTACACTCACGTTTCCGATCGTTCACGTGACGGGAGAGGGAGCAGCCAGTGGCAGTGTGGAGGGCGAGTTCAGCAAGACACAGCCGGGTACCTCGATCTACCCGAACGAGGCCGAGAACAGGACTAATCCGGTCGACGACGGCACCGTCTACGTCGAGATCGAGAGCGACTATCACCACGCGTGGTACGAGTTCTTCGACAGCCGAACCCAGGGCGACGTGTTTCACGATCCGGAGAACCGGACCGTGATCGCGGATCTCACCGTTCCACTCGGCGATAGTTTCGACAGCCCCGTGACCGTTACGGAGAGTGATGGTATCGATATAAACGGGAACAACGACCCCCCAGAGGACTGGCGTACCGGGATGGAGTATCCCTCTGCGAGCGATCGAGTTGATGCAGAGATCGCCGAGTGCGCGGAAGACAGCTGTGAAGACGTGTCGGAACCAACGCTCGAAGGTGGGAACACGTATTACACCGAGGATTTCGTAGTCGGGGAGACCAAAACGTTCGATACGACGGACGGGGACATTACCCTCGTCATCGACGGTGATTTCGATATCGGTAACGACGACATCGAGATCGACGGTGAAAACAACGTGACGGTCCTTCTCAATGGAGAGCTCTCGCTCGGTGGACAGGGGGAGGTCAACACGGGCGGCGGCGCTGACCAACTGATCGTGTACACACACTCGGACGTCGAACGGATAGATGCCGGATCTGGGACACCACAGTTCACAGGCGCGATCTACGCGCCGAACACGAAGGTCGAACTTAGCGGCGATACCGATTTCACAGGCTCGGTAATCGCCGAGACCGCACGTATCGACGGCAATCCTTCGTTTGAACAGTTCGAATACGACGAATCGCTCGCGGAGATCGAACTCGACCTCGGTGGCTCGCCCGACGAGATCCGCTACCTCCACGTGAGCGAGAACACCGTTACAGTAGAACTCTCCTGACACCTCTCATGCGAAGCGGAGACTGATCCGCGTCCTGACGACCGTCACTTCCTCACTTTCGACCTGATAGGTGACGCTCTCCTCTCCACGGTCGACTACCTGGCCGACGCCCTCGTTCTCGTAGGCAGTAAAGTACCGGTCCCACGCATCGGCTCTGGTCGTTTCGACGGTCAGGTTGATCTCTTCCCCGGAGTCGAACGTCGTAACCTGCGGCCCGCTCGATGGCTGTGATCCGACGACGAGAACGGTTCCTGCGCCGGTGTGCGCGGACGTTCCGGATGACGCCGAGGTCCGAAGGACGTGAACGGTCGATTCACTCTCGGAGATGAGAAACCCCGGCTCGCTCTTCATGACGCTCGCGTCGCCGTCGGTCCTGATCACCGCTCCCGCTTCGTAAACGATCTCCGTATCGCCACCGTCGCTGTACACGAGCGGTCTCGGATAGATCGAGGTATTGTTTTCGCCCTGTTCGACAGTTATCACCGTCGACTCCCCGAACCCGAGCGAGCCGTCGACGAGCCGCATCTCGGTCGCCCGGCTCGGCGCACCGTCCCGGTACATGTCCTCGAAGTTCGCGTCGAGCACGTCGAACGCCCGCTCGACGTTGTTCACCTGCTCTGCCTGCTGGGCGTCCTGCAACGTACCGAACCCGGTGGTGAACAGGACACCCATCGTCGAGACGACGAGCGCGAGCACGAGCACGTAGCCGACGACCTCACTCACCGCCCGGTCGTCCATCACGACTCTCGCACCTCCAGGTCGTCCCCCTCAGAGGTCGTCACCAGGTCCCCACCACGGACCTGCGTGGATTCGACGTCCTCGGCGGTGAACGACACCGTCACGGTCACCTCGGGACTCCGTGAGCTGAGCGTGATCTCCTCGTCCTCGCCGTTCACCTCGACTGTGTAGCTCGTTCCAGAGACCCGGTTCGGGAGGTCGCTCCGGACCGAGACGTTCGCGTCCTCACCGCCAGCAGTGCGCAGCCGTTCCGCGCTCTCGACGTCGGCCGCGAGCCGCTCGCCGATCACGCCCAGTTCGTCGTGGACCGAGTTCTTCGACTGGGACTCGATCACCCCCCCTGCGGCCATCACGAGCCCGCCGAGGAGCACCGTGGCGATGAGCAGCGTGAGGACGTAGTTGACCGCGACGGAGACCGCGCGATCGGTCATCGCGGGGCCTCCCACTCGAGGCTCTCGTTCGTCGAATACTCGATCTGCGAGGAGCGGTAGGTCAGGTCGATCGTCGCACCGTAGACGAACGCGGTGTGGTTGGCTTGGAGGTCGTCTCCAATCTCACCGCTCGCGACGAGTTCGTACTCACCGTTCACTGTCGAACCGTTTACGAACTGAATATCGTAGCCGGGTTCGACGTCCTCCGCCCACTCGTACTCCCCGTCACACCAGTCGGAGTTCTGGAGGGTTATTTCCTCCTCGCTCTCCTTCTCACAGGACGTCCCATTGACCTCTGCAATGACACCTCCGTCGTCGTATAGCGACAGCACCCACTCGTTTTCGCCGACCACGATATCGAGCGATTCCTCCTCTTCGGGCAGGTCCTCAGGATCGATCGTAAACGAGCGGACCTCGGTAACGTCTCTCGCTATCTCGTCGTCGTTGAGCCCCTCCTCGTCCCAGATCCTCACACCTGGATCGAACCGAACGTCCGCCGTCGCTATCACACCACGTTCGACGTGCTGCTGGCCGAGTCTCTCGACGAGGATTCCGGTACCCCGGGTGACGTTCGTCTCTACCTCCTCCCATTCAGAGTACTCACCTTCGTTCTCCTCTTCGACCAGTCCCGCGAGGCCCACCGAGAGCGTCTCCTGGTACTGGAGCGCGTCGTTCGCACCGCTGTCGACCCCGCGGGTCGCGACGTTCTCGGTGTAGATCGTCGCGTTCAGCAGGAGGACGAGCGCGACGAGCACGACCGCGATGAGCAGCCCCGAGACGAGGATGAACTGCGCGCGATCCGATCGAGCGAACCGACTCACATCCGCCATACGGTGATCCTCACCTCCACGACGTTGTACAGCTCACCCTCCTCGTCGACGTTGGGTGCGTAGAACTCGTCTTCGTGCGTTTCGTCGAGGGGTATCCCGTCGTGGGTCTCGTTCCCGTCGTACAGCACGACCGTTCGGCTCGCGACGATCGCGTTGTCGCTCGGCGAGCCCATCTCGACGAGCTCCTGCTCGCTCGTGTTCGCCGGATCCTCCGAGTTCTGGTAGACGAGGTCGACGTTGTACGCGACCTGCGTGCCGCCGAACGCCTCCGCGAGCGGCTCCGAAAGCGGGTGGTGCCCGGGAGGATCGCCCGTGTAGAACTCCCGGTCCTCGTGTGTCCCGTTGAACCCGTGGTCGCTGGCGTTCCAGTAGAGCAGCGCCTCCTCGAGCGAGCCGTCCTCGTGCGTGACGGCGAGCAGGTCGGTCGCGACCGCCCGCTGCTGGTTCTCGATGTGCTGGTTCGAGGTACTGGCCGAGAGCGGTGTCACCGCAGTCGCCTGCGTGGCGAAGATGAGTCCCCCGACGAGCAGCAGTGCAGCCACGAACGCCTCCAGCGTGTGGACCTGTCCCCGGTTCATGACCAGATCCTCACGGTGAGCGTGTAGTGCTCGCCGTCGATCGAGACGAACCGCTGGGAGACGGTGACCGAGGAGCGAGCGGGCGGGTCGTCCCCGCACGTGTCGGTACCCAGTTCCACCTGCACCCGCTCGCTCCCGAGCGCGAGCCGCTCGTCGAGATCGGATGGACCGCAGTCATCGAAGAACTCATCGACCTTCGATTGGTTCAGTACGGCCGGATTCGCTGGGTCCTCGACCAGTTCTCTCTCCGCCAACTGCGTCGCCGCCCGGTCGGCGGAGAGCGTGTCGCCGGTTCCACCGGTGAAGAAGGGCGCGAACATCGACGGGACGAACGCGAAGACGAAACCGACCGCGATCAGGAAGACCGTCGCCCCGACCAGGAAGTCGATCCCGGTCTGTCCGCGTGCGCTCATCCGACCACCATCCAGACCGCCAGCGCGATAGTGACGAGGACGAGTACGTACTTCACGCCGCTCAGGATCTTTCCATCGCGCATGTAGCCGCTGATCATCCCCGAGAGGATCGCCTGCATCGTGACGGCGTGGAAGAACATGACGCTGAGGAGCCCGGTGTCGACGCCGCCGCCGAAGTCCGGTCCGCCACCGCCGACGTCCGCGGCGGCGTCGCCGTTGGCTGCCTGGTCGGTCATCCCAGCCATCACGTCGAGGAACTGTGTCTTGAGGATCGCCATCACCGCGAGCAGCGTGAGGTACGTCATCACGATGATGACGACCTGCATCCGCGTCCGCGAGACGCGCTCCCTGTCGATGTCGTCCTGGTTCTCGCTCGCCTGTGCCGCGGTGGTGAGGACGGCCGTGATCTGGCTGGACGCCTCCTGGGCCTTGCTGATGAGCTTGACCGTCCGGGCGAGGCGGGGGATGTGATAGCGGTTGTTGAACTCGACGAGCGCGTCTTTCAGGCTCGTCCCGTAGTTCACCTTCGCGTGCATCGTCTCGAACTCGCGGGCGAGCTTTCCGGAGGAGGTCTCGGAGACGACACGGATCGACTCCAGCAGCGTCATCCCGGTGTCGTTGGCGCTCGAGAGCTTCCGGAGGTCGTCGGAGAGCCCCTTCGTGATCGCGTGTCTGGAGTGTTGGTTCCACTCGTAGAACAGCGCGAGCGGGATCCCGATCAGGTAGACCGGGACGTAGACCCAGACGAACGTCGACCAGACCGGCTGGTCGATGAAGCCCTGCCAGCTGGTGGGTGCGGAGCCGGTGGCCGCGGCGACCCCGACGAGTCCGACCGAGAGCGGGAGCGTGAGCGCGAGCGTGTAGAGCGGGAAGTCACGGAAGAAGTGGTGTGGGCGACGGAGGATCTCGCCGAACTCGTAGCTCCGATCGCGTCGTTTGATCCGGTCGAAGACGCCGTACTCGCCGGTGAACCGCTCGATCAACCCGAGGTCGAACAGCGGGTTCCGGTTCGGATCCGCGAGGTGTGCGCTGCCGCCGTCCGGTAGCAGGTAGCCGTCGCCGGGTTCGTCGCGTTTCACCGTCGAGACCAGTACGAGAAAGCCGGCTCCCACGAGCGGGATCAGCGCGTAGACGGTGCCGTAGAGCATCAGTTCGTCCGCGTCACCGAGCATGCTCATGATGACGAGGATGATGATGAGCAACAGCGGAAAGAGCGAGAGCGTCATGTACATCTCGCCGAAGAGCTCGAGCGTCTCGAGGGTGAGCTCCTGTTCCTGTTTCGCCGTCCGCATGTGTTTGTCCTTCTTGTCCTCGAGGAAACGCGAGAGGTCGCCGCCGCTGTTGACGATCGAGAGCATGTCGGTGAGGAACTGGCTCAGTTCGTCGCTCGGCGTCTCCATCGCCTGGTTCCTGATCGCCGTCCGGTAGTCCGTATCGAAGTACTCGGTCTCCTGGACGATCGACTTGAACTCGTGGCTCACCTCGCCGTAGGTGTCGTCGGCTCTCGCCA
>SKWB01000267.1 GCA_007129135.1 Halococcaceae archaeon
CGCTCATGTTCGGGCCGGTGATGACGGCGAGTCGCCTCCGATCGTCGAGGTGGGTGTCGTTCGGGACGAACGACTGCTGCGTGCGCTCGACCACCGGGTGACGCCCGCCGCGGATCTCGATCTCCGAACCGCCCGGGCCGATCTCGGGACGGCAGTAGTCGTTCGTCGCGGCGACGGTCGCGAGCGAACAGAGCGCGTCGAGTCGGGCGACCGCCTCCGCGACCGCCTGCACCCGTTCGGCCTCCTTGGCGACCGCGTCGCGGACCTCGCTGAACAGCTCGTACTCCAGGTCGTCGGCACGCCCCTCCGCGGCGACGATCTCCTCCTCGCGCTCCTTCAGTTCGGGCGTGACGAACCGTTCGGCGTTCTTGAGCGTCTGGCGGCGCTCGTAATCCGCGGGAACGGCCTCGAGGTTCGGGTTCGTCACCTGGATGTAGTAGCCGTGGACCGAGTTGAACCCGACCGAGAGGGAGTCGACGCCCGTCCGCTCTCGCTCTGTCGCCTCGAGGTCGTCGATCCACGCCTTCCCCTCGCGCTCGGTCGCCCGGAGGTCGTCGAGCTCCGCCGAGTAGCCCTCGCGGATCAGCCCGCCCTCCGTCACCTCGATCGGTGGGGTCTCGGCGATCGCGTTGCGGACGAGCCCCCGTACGTCCTCGAGCTCGTCGAGCGCCGCGTGGAGTCCGGAGAGGGGGTCAGACTCCGCGCCGGCGAGGAGGGCCCGCAGGTCGGGGACGACGTCGAGCGTGTCGAGCAGCGATCGAAGGTCTCGCGCGTTCGCCCGGCGGCGCGAGACGCGGCCGATCAACCGTTCGACGTCGTAGACGTCTCGCAACCGATCTGCGAGCGCCTCCCGGGTCCTGACGTCGCCGACGAGCTCCTCGACCGCGTCGAGTCTTCGCTCGATCCGACCGACGTCGAGCAGCGGTCGTCGCAGCCAGTCGGTGAGTCGGCGGCGACCGAGCGCACAGGACGTCTCGTCGAGGACGCCGACCAGCGTCGCCTCGGGGTTCGCGCCGACCGCTCGCGGTTCGAACAGTTCGAGGCTGCGAAGCGCCGTCGCGTCGAGCAACATGTACTCGCGCGGATCGTAGCGGGTGAGCCGTGTGAGGTACTCCAGCCGTCTCCCGTCCCCGTCCCCGCCCTCCTCTTGGCCCCCGCGGGTGTACTCCGCGTAGGCGAGCAGCGCCCCGCAGGCCGAGACTTCCGCGTCGGTCGCGAGTAGGGAGTCGGGGTCGCCGAAGTAGGTCTCTACGATGGCCGCCGCGGCGTCGTACGCGAACGCGGCCTCCTCGTAGTCGCTCTCGACACAGCCGGCATCGAAGACCGGTTCGTCGATTCCCGGGCCGACGATCGCCTCCGCCGGCGAGAACCGGCCGAGTTCGTCCCTGAGCGCGGCGAGCGACCGGGTCGTCGTCGCGTAGAAGTCGCCCGTGGAGACGTCGAGCAGCGCGAGGCCGTACTCGTTTTCGGCCCCCGAAACGCTCGCGACGAAGGTGTTGTCGTCGCCGTCGAGCAACGTCTCCTCGGTGAGCGTCCCGGGCGTGACGATCCGGGTGACAGCCCGGTCGACGAGTCCGGACGCCGCCTCGGGGTCCTCGACCTGATCCGCGACGGCGACCCGGTAGCCGGCGTCGAGCAGCGTCTCGATGTACGACTCCGCGCTCTGGATCGGGATGCCCGCCATCGGGTAGCTCCCGGTGGAGTCCTCGCGTTTCGTGAGCGTGATCTCGAGGATGCGCGAGACCGTCTCGGCGGCCTCGCAGAACGTCTCGTAGAAGTCGCCGACCTGAAAGAGCACGAGACAGTCGTCGTACTCCGAACAGAGTTCGAAGTACTGGCGCAGCATCGGCGTGAGCTCGTCGCGTCGCTCGGCCATCTTCGCCGGCGGCCCCAGCGCCGAATCCATGGACGTGGATGCGGTTTTCAGCGGGGATATATCCTCTGAAACAACGCGGCGTCGGGCGAGTCGATCCCGGCTCCGGCGGCGGCTCGACGGGACGGGCTTTTGCGTGTCGGTCGCCTACCCCGGCTATGGCAGTCACCGAAGGGGAGCTCGTCGTCTACGCCGATTACGTCTGTCCGTTCTGTTACATCGGGAAGGCGTCGCTCGACCGGTATCTGGACGCCAGGGAGAGCCCGCTCGGCGTCGAGTGGCGACCGTTCGACCTCCGCTCGGGCAAGCGCACTCCGGATGGAGCGATCGACCACTCCGTCGACGACGGGAAGGACGACGCCTACTTCGACCAAGCACGGCGGAACGTCGAGCGTCTTCGGGAGAAATACGACCTGGAGATGGCCCAGCCGCTCGCGCGCGAGGTGGACTCCTGGAACGCGCACGCCGTCGCGCTCGCCGTCCGGGAGTCGGATCCGGGGTCGTTCGGGGCGTTTCACACGGCGATCTACGACGCCCTCTGGCGGGAGGGGAGGGACGTCGGCGACCCGGCGGTGCTCTCGGAGCTGGCTGCACGGTGCGACGTCGACCCCGACACCGTGGACGCCGCGCTCTCGGACGAGGAGGTCGACGCGAGACTCGATCGGGCGTTCGCCGAGGCTCGCGAGCGGGGAGTCACGGGCGTGCCGACGTTCGTCTCCGGCGAGCACGCGGCGGCGGGGGCGATCCCGCCGGAACAGCTCCGACGGCTCGTCGAGGGCGTGACTCAGTAGAGTTTCAGCTCGCCCGTGATCCGGTCGACGAGGTTGTCGGGACCGGGGCCGACCGCGAGCGTTGTCACGGTGCCGGAGTCGAGCTGGGTGTGACCCGCGTCGCGGATCACCGCGTGCGGGAGCCCCTCGCGGCGAGCGCGGTCCGCGAGCTCGTGGATCGCCTTCTCGCCGTCGGCCTTGAGGACGACCTTCTTCTGGCCGCCGCCCTTCCACTCCGAGCGGCGTCTCGGATCCGACTTCTCGTAGGCCGAGAGCGAGGCGTGGGCGACCTGTGCCGCGAGCTTTCCGGGGCTCATCCCGAGGTCGCGTCGGGCGACGATGGCCTGTTTCATGCCCCGAGTGATCCGGCGCGCGCTAAAGAACCCCTCGTCTCCCCCTTCGCGTAGCCGGTCATCTCGCAGCGGGTCTCGACGCTGTCGGGGAGGGTCTCGACACAGCACCGGCAGTGGTCGTGGCCGTGACCTTCACCCTCCTCGATAGCGACCGCAGATCACCCGCGGACATCCACGGCGCGCGGGCAGTTCTCCCCGGATCCGACCGGCCGAAACCGATTTGTACGGTTGCCTACACGTCAGGTGCATGGTCCCCGACAGCCTCGTGCTCGTACGCGACGCGCTGGCCCGTCCGGATCGCTTCTTCCGCGAACGACGGGTCGGGACGAGCCTCGCGGCCGGCTTCGTCGTGGTGCTCGTCGTCGCGCTCGGCCTGACGGCGGGGGTCGCGAGCGTCGGCTGGCTCTTCACCGAGAGCATCGACGCGACCGAGACCATCGACAACCCGAACCAGCCGCCGGAGTGGGTCTGCGACCAGCACGCGGACGATCCAGACTCCGCGTTCGCGAACGCCTGCGAGGGGGAGCCCGACGAGATCGAGATCGACGTCGGCGAGGTCGTCTGGGAGGAGTTCGTCGGCGTTCTCCCGTGGGTGTTCCTCGCGGGCCTCCTGGCGTGGCCGATCGCCGGCGGCGTCCTCTTCCTCGCCGGACGGCTCGCCGGTGGTGACGGCGGCTTCGGCGACACCGTCGCGATGGCCGCCTGGGGGCTGGTCCCCGAACTCGTCGGGGTGGTGATCGCGCTCGCGGACGTCTCCCTCTCGCTCCACGGGACGACGTTCACCGGGAGTCCCGAGGCGATCGTCGCCGATCTCGAAGCGGCGACCGACGGGGTGACCTGGCGGGCGACGCTCGGCTCCCTGCTCGTCGCCGGCTGGCAGACCTACGTCTGGGCCTACGGGCTGAAACACGTCCACGGGATCCCGATCGCCCGGGCCGGAGTCGCCGCAGGCGTCGTGGCGCTCTCCTGGTTCCTGTTCGGCCTCGCGTAGATCCTGAAGCTTTACCCCTCCCGCGGCGGAGGGTGGCACATGATCCTCTCCGACGCGGACATCGCTCGCCGGCTCTCCGAGGGCGAGCTCGTGATCGAGCCGCTCTCCGACCCCGACCTCCAGATCCAGCCCGCGAGCGTCGATCTCAGACTGGGCCAGGAGTTCCTCGAGTTCCAGCGCACCAACATCCCCTGTATCCACCCGGACAGCGAGCGCGAGGTCTCGGAGTACGTGCGCGAGACCGTCGTCGAGGACGGCCAGGAGTTCGTCCTCCATCCCGGAGACTTCGTCCTCGGGACGACCGAAGAGCGCGTCGAGATCCCACCCGACCTCATCGCGCACGTGGAGGGTCGGTCCTCGCTGGGTCGGCTCGCCGTCGTCGTCCACGCGACGGCGGGGCTCTGTGATCCTGGCTACAGGGGACAGATCACGCTCGAACTCTCGAACCTCGGGAGCGCGCCAGTGGCGCTCACCCCCGGAATGCGGATCTCACAGCTCACCTTCACGGAACTCAAGACGCCCGCCGAGCGCCCCTACGGCTCCGAGCGCGGGTCGAAGTACCAGGATCAGGTGGGGCCGCAGGCGTCGCGGATCCGGGGGGATTCTGAATTCGGAGGCGATCAATGAGTCCGTCCGAGCGCTGCGAGGACGGCCGAGTCTTGTCGAGGAGTTCAGCCGAGTTTGGGGGAGACCAATGAGCGCGAGACGCGAGCGGAGCGAGCGTCTCGGTATGAGCGAGCGAGGAGTAGCGAGGGACGCAGCGCGTCCTTCGGACCGTGCGATCGGGGCACCGGCCCGATCGCAGACGGAGCGACCCGTGAGCAGCGCGAGAGCCGACCGAAGCGAGGGTCTCGGTACGAGCGAGCGGAGGTCCCGAACCCCATGAGGTTCGCCGAGGAGGTGGTCGTCGACGAGTTCCTGCCGACTTTTCGCTCGATGCTCGCCGAGGCGCTGCGAGCCCAGGGACTGACCCAGAGCGAGGTCGCCGAGGCGCTGGGGATCAGCCAGAGCGCCGTCTCGAAGTACGCCCACGGCGAGGTCACCCAGCGCGAGGAGGTGTTGGAGGACGAGCGGGTTCGCGAGCTCGTCGACGAGGTCGCCGACGGCCTCGCGGACGGGACCACGACGCGCGTGGGGGCGCTCGCCGAGACGGAGGTGCTCATCCGCCGGCTCGAGGCCCGTGGGGACCTGATCGCCCGGCTCCACGAGGAGGCGATGCCCGAACTCGCGGAGTACGACGCCGAGTTCCGCATCCACGACGCCGAGAGCGAGCTGATGACCGCCGAACGCGTGCGGTCGTCCGTCCGCCGGGGGCTGCGGACGCTCGAGAACGCGAGCGGCTTCGCGGGACTGATCCCGGCGGTCGGCTCGAACCTCGTCGAGTGCACGCCCGGCGCGGAGACCGTCGACGACGTCGCGGGCGTTCCGGGGCGGATCTTCGACGTGAAGGGCCGGACGACGATCCCGGGCAGCCCCGAGTTCGGGGTGAGCGAGCACGTCGCGAGCGTGCTGCTCGCCGCCCGGGACGCGGGCAGCGACGCCCGGGCGGCGCTCAACGTCAGATACGACCCCTCGATCGTCGCCCGGCTCGCGGAGGGCGGACACACGGTCCTCGAGTTCGACGGCGAACGGCCGATCGGGGAGGCGATCGCCGAGGCGATCGAGGCCGAGCCCGGTACGGAAATCCTCGCGCAGACCGGCGGGTTCGGCGTCGAACCGATCACGTACGTCCTCGCTTCGGACGCCGAA
>SKWB01000050.1 GCA_007129135.1 Halococcaceae archaeon
GCGACCGCGGGAGCGTCGAGTGGTGTAACCACTACAGCCAGCCGATCCGCGACCTGAAACAGCAGCCCGTGAAGATCGGCGAGGAGGTCGTCGTGGAGGTGACCGACATCCACGAGAGCGGCGCTGGCGTCGGCCGGACCGACGACGGCTTCATCGTGATGGTCGACGGGGTGTTGCCCGACGCCCGCGCGAAGGTGAAGATCACGAAGGTGCGTTCGAACCACGCCCGCGCGGACGAGGTCGAACGCCTGCCCTGGGACCCGGACGAAGAGGAGGAGGCCGAGGGTGAGGACGACGGCGAGGGTGCCGACGGGTCGGAGGAGGCGGACGACCGGCGTCGGGGACGCCGGTCGCGGCCCGAGCGGCTGGGCAGTCGCGAGCACTTCTGGGGCGCGTAGACTAGCTCGGCCAGCGGGTCCGTACCCACGGCTGTTTTGACGACGGGGTTCGAAAGGGGGCCATGAGCGACGAGCCCGACCCGCCCGACCCCGACGGGATCTTAGAGCGCATCGGGTTCGATCCGGAGACGAACGTCCTGACCCGGCGTCAGGCGCAGGTGCTCGCGCTCCGGGAGCGGGACGTCCCACAGGCGGCGATCGCCGAGCGGCTCGGTACCTCGCGGGCGAACGTCTCGAGCGTCGAGTCGAGCGCCCGGTCGAACGTCGAGAAGGCCCACGAGACGGTCGCGTTCGCGGAGGCGCTCCGTGCACCGGTGCAGGTCGAGATCGACGCGGAGGTCGACCTCTACGACGTGCCCACGAGGGTCTACGCCGCCTGTGACGAGGCCTCCGTGAAAGTGAACCAGAGCGCGCCCGAACTGATGCGTTCGATCAGCGAGGCGGCCGGCGACGCGATCTCGGGTCGCGAGGTGAAACGGCCGCTGCTCGTCGGCGTGACCAACGACGGCGTCGTGCGGGTCCGACGCCTCGACCGATAACTGGGCTACCAGGTCTCGACGGAGCCGGTCCTGATGTCCTCGACACAGCCCTCGCAGTCGGGGTGTCCGGGGTCGTAACAGGAGGGTCGGGAGTACTCGTCGATCTCCACCGTACGGCGTTCGGCGTAGCGCCGACAGACGATCCTGGCGCGGCCGACCTCGTCCCTGTCGAGGCCGTCGGAACCGACCGAGTCGCGGGCGTCCCGGTAGGCGTAGCGCGCCCGCTCGTAGGTCCGGCCGGCGTCACGCACCTTCGAGCGGAGAAAGCGGTCCACTCGGTCCGGATCGACCATATCACTCTCTGCAACTCGGCACACAAAGAGCCGTCGACAAACACTTTCACCCCGCTCACGCAACTTTTTAACCCATCGGGAACCAAGGGCGGTACGTCTCCCGACGAAAACAAGGTGGAGACAGTGAGATCATGAGCGACCTGCGAAACCACGCGGAAGCGATAGCGGAACAGTTCTCGGAACACCTAGGGGTCAGCGCCGAGGAGGTCGAAGACCGACTGGCGACGCTCGTCGAGGAGTACAAGATTCCCGCCGACGAGGCACGCCGGAGCGTCACGAACCACTACCTCGACCAGGCCGGCCTGGAGCGTGAGGACATCTCCGGCGGCGGCGGGAACCGCCAGGTCCAGCTCGCGGAGGTCGACGCCGCCGACGAGTGGGTCGATGTCGAGGCGAAACTGGTGGACCTCTGGGAGCCGAGGAGCGACTCGATCGACCAGGTCGGACTGCTGGGCGATCCTTCGGGAACGCTCAAGTTCACCAAGTGGGCGACCTCGGACCTGCCGACGCTCTCCGAGGGCGTCTCCTACCGGTTCGAGAACGTCGTCACCGACGAGTACGAGGGACGGTACTCGGTGAAGCTCAACCGGACCACGGGAATCACCGAACTCGACGAGGAGATCGAAGTCGGCGACGACGCCATCGAGGTCGACGGCGCGCTGGTCGACATCCAGCGCGGGAGCGGCCTGATCAAACGCTGTCCGGAGGAGGGCTGTACGCGCGTCCTCCAGAACGGTCGGTGTGCCGAACACGGCGAGGTCGACGGCGAGTTCGACCTCCGGATCAAGGGCGTCCTCGACGACGGCCTCGTGGTCCAGGAGGTCATCTTCGACAAGGAGAGCACGGAGGAGCTGACCGGGATCGAACTGGAAGAGGCGAAACAGATGGCGATGGACGCCCTCGACACGACCGTCGTGGCCGACGAGATGCGGACCGAGACGCTCGGACGGTACTACCGGGTGTCGGGCCCGAAGTACGGTCGGTACGTACTCGCAGACGAGGTGGAGGAACTGGGCGGGCCGACGGACCCTGAAGCGACGCTGATCAGAGCGAGGTCGATCTAGATGAGCAACGCAGCCCCCACCCGCGAGGTCGCACAGCGCGTCTTCGCCCGCGAGTTCAACGACGCCAGCTACACGTTCAAAGAGAGCGACGACGAGCGCGCGCCGCTGTACCTGCTGCTCCCGACGGGCGCGCGTGCGAACCGCGTCTTCTTCGTCGGCACCCTCACCGAGAAGAACGACGTCGGCGAGGACAACGAGTACTGGCAGGGTCGGATCGTCGACCCGACGGGGACCTTCTTCGTCTACGCCGGCCAGTACCAGCCGGAGGCGGCGACCGCGCTCCGCGAGATCGAACCCCCGGCGTACGTCGCGGTGGCGGGAAAGCCCCGCACCTACGAGACCGACGACGGCTCGATCAACGTCTCGATCCGACCGGAGTCGATCACCGAGGTCGACGTCGGGATCCGCGACCGCTGGGTGGTCGAGACTGCGGAGCGAACGATCGATCGTCTCAAAACGTTCGACGACGAGGCCAACGAGTACGCCTCGATGGCACGCGAGCACTACGACCTGCCGGTCGAGAACTACCGGCAGGCGGTCGCGACCGCGCTCGAGAGCCTCGACGAGATCGAAGCGGAGGACGACGGGATCGAAGCCTAGGGCGAGAGCGACTCGCCGACCGCGTTTTCGACCGATTCGACGATCGCTCCTCCCTCGGTGAGCGTCGCGAGCGTCTCGATCTCGTCGTGGAGCGGCCGATCCCCGGAGAGCGGATCGACGTGGTCGCGGACACGGTCGTAGGCGGCGGTCGTACCGTCCCCGAACGAGAGATCGTCGTCGATATACTCGGCTGCTTCTGCCGCACAGAGCAGTTCGACGCCGACGATCGTGCCGACGCGCTCGGTGACACGTCGCGCCGCGAACGCCGAGGTCGCGCCCATGCTGACGTGGTCCTCCTGGCCGCCGCTGACCGGGGTGTTGTCGCTCGCCGGCCGCCCCTCTGCCCGACACTCGGAGAGCAACGCCGCTGCGGTGTACTGGGCGATCATCAGCCCCGATTCGAGGCCGCCCTCCCGGGCGAGAAACGGCGGGAGGTATGCCTCCTGGTGGTTCGGATTGAGCAGGCGGTCGACCCGACGTTCGGTGATCGCTCCCAACTCCGTCAGCGCCCCGACGAGGTAATCGAGTTTCAGCGCGAGCACCTCGGCGTGGAAGTTCCCGCCAGAGAGCACTCCCACGCCCTCGGTCCCGCTGGCCCGATCCGAGACGTCCGCCGCGTCGAATATCAGTGGGTTGTCCGTCGCGCTGTTGAGTTCGATCTCGACCGCTTCGCGGAGGTGGTCGAGCGCCTCCCGAACCGCTCCGTGGACCTGCGGGAGACAGCGGACCGAGTAGGCGTCCTGCACGCGGTCGCAGTTGCGGTGGGACTCGACGACCTCGGAGTTCCGGGTGACCGCCTTCACGTTCTCCGCGCTCCGGGCCTGTCCGGAGTGAGGCCTGACCGCAGAGAGCATCGGGTCACAGGCGGCGGTCGTCCCCATCGTCACCTCGGTCGTGAACGCCCCGGCGACGTCGACGGTCCCCAGCACCCGCTCGGCGTCGCGGAGACAGAGGGCCGCGAGTCCGACGACGAGCTGTGTCCCGTTGATCAGTGCGAGCCCCTCCTTCGGCGCGAGGGAGACGGGTTCGACGCCGGCGGTGGCGAGCGCCTCGTCGCCGGGGAGCCGCTCGCCGTCGACCCGCGCCTCGCCCTCGCCGATCAGCACGAGCGCCATCCCGGCGAGTGGGGCGAGGTCCCCGCTCGCGCCGAGGCTCCCACGTGAGCGAACGACCGGGTGGACCCCTTCGTTCAGCATCGTCACGAGCCGGTCGACCGTGCCCTCCCGGATCCCCGAGTAGCCGGTGACGAGCGCGTTGACCCGGGCGAGGGTCATCGCGCGGACCTCCTCCCGCGTGAGTTCCCGACCAGCCCCGGAGGCGTGGCTCCGCAGGAGGTTCTCCTGGAGGCGATCGAGATCCTCGCGTGGAACCCGCGTGTCGACGAGGTCGCCGAAGCCGGTGTTCAGCCCGTAGACGACCTCGTCGGCCTCAAGGACCGCCTCGACGCGTTCGCGCGAGCGGCGCACCCGCTCTCTGGCTTCCTCGGGAACGACCACCGGAACGTCCTCACGGGCGACCCGTTCGACGTCAGCGGGCGTGAGCGACTCGCCGTCGACGACGACCGGGTCGTCGTGTTCGTCGGCGTGCATGGTCCACGTCCCGCATCGGCGCGCTTGAATCTTCGTGCGACGCCCGCTCCGTCCGGACGGTACCTACGACGGTATCTCCACGACCTCCCCTGCCACCGGACGGCCGTCTTTCACTACCCTCGCGACCGGGTTCTCGCCGAGGCGGTACGGGAGGTGACGGTAGGTGGGTGCGTCGAGGACGAGGAGGTCGGCCGGTGCGCCCTCCCGAAGGGTTCCGATGCCGTCGTCGAGGTCGAGTGCCCGTGCGGCGTTCGCCGTCGCGGCGACGAGCGCCTCTGCGGGGGTCATCCGCATCCCGACGCAGGCGAGCGAGACGGCGAACGGCACGCTCCTCGAGAAGCAGTTCGGGTTGAAGTCGGTCGCGAGCGCGACCGGCGCACCCGCCTCGAGAAACGCCCGGGCATCGGCATACTCCTCGCCGAGGACGAACGCGGTGCCAGGAAGCATCACCGGGACCACACCTCCCTCGACGAGCGCCGCGATGTCAGTTCCGTTCGCTTGTAGGAGGTGGTCGGCGCTCGCCGCGCCCAGCGCAGCGGCGAGCTGTGCCCCCCCGGTCCGCTCGAACTCCTCGGCGTGGACCTTCGGGCTGAGGCCGTAGCCGAGTCCCGCTTCGAGCACCCGCCGGGACTCGTTGACCGAGAAGACGCCCGCCTCACAGAAGACGTCACAGAACCGCGCGACTCCCTGGTCCGCGACGGCCGGGAGCTGTTCCGAGACGACGTGCTCGACGTAGGCATCGGGCTCAATCCCCTCGGGTGTCGCGTGTGCGCCCATGAACGTCGCGTGGAGGTCGACCGGGTGCTCCCCGTTCGCTCGATCGATCACGTCCAGGAGTCGGAGCTCAGTCTCGGTGTCCAGCCCGTAGCCTGATTTCACCTCGGCCGTCGTCGTGCCGTATGCGAGCATCGTATCGAGGTGGGAGAGCAGGGTCGAGAGCAGTTCCTCGTCGCTCGCTTCCCTCGTCGCTCGCACGGTCCTGAGGATGCCGCCGCCCTCCGCAGCGATCTCCTGGTAACTCTTCCCCCGGACCTTGGCCCCGAACTCGTCCGATCGGTCGCCAGCGAAGACCGCGTGCGTGTGGGGATCGACGAACCCGGGAATCACGGCGTTCCCGCTCGCACCGATCGCGTGGTCGGCGTTCTCCGGGGGGTACTCCCGCGTGACCTCCTCGGTCGGTCCGACGGCGGCCACCTCGCCGTCGACGACCGCGA
>SKWB01000211.1 GCA_007129135.1 Halococcaceae archaeon
ATCGGCATCGAGAGCGTCGAAGACGGGCAGTTCGACTTCTCCCTGACGGGACCGGAGAGAGGCGAGTTCGGGTTCGATGCGGCCGAGGTACAGGAGATCCGCGACCTGCTCGATCGAACGCTGGGAGACGGCTAGAGCTCGTCGGCGAGGGCGCTCCGTCTGATCTTTCCGGTCGTCGTCTGCGGGAGCCGATCGCGGAACTCGATGACTCGCGGGTACTCGTAGGCGGCGAGCCGTTCGCGGACGAGCTCCCGTAGCTCGGCTCGCAGCTCCTCGGAGCCCTCGTAGCCGGCAGCGGGCTGGACGACCGCCTTGATCACCTCACCGCGTACCTCGTCGGGGACGCCGAGGACGCCGACCTGCTCGACCGCCCGGTGATCGACCAACACCTCCTCGATCTCCCTGGGGCCGACCCGGTAGCCGCTGGTGACGATCAGGTCGTCCCGCCGCGAGACGAACCAGAGATAGCCCTCCTCGTCCCGCCTGCCGAGGTCGCCCGTCAGGTGCCACGAGCCGTCGTCTTCCTCGCCGTTCGGCTCTCGGGTCCCCTCGATCGTCGCCGCCTCGGTCGCCTCCGGCCGGTTCCAGTACCCCTCGAAGACGACCGGGTCGTCCCCTCGTCTGACCGCGATCTCGCCGACCGCTCCCGCGTCGACCGCTTCGCCGGTCTCGGTGTCGATCACCCGGACCTCGTGACCGGGGACCGGTCGGCCCATGCTCCCGGGACGCGGGGGGAACCACTCGTCGCAGTTCGTCACCAGCAGGTTCGCCTCGGTCTGGCCGTAGAGCTCGTTGACGGGCACCCCGCCGAGTTCCTCGTCGGCCCACCGGAGGATCTCCGGGGTCAGGGGCTCGCCGCCCGAGCAGATCGCCTCGATCGCGAGGTCGTCGGTCGTGGAGTCGACCTCCATCAGCATCCGGATCGCCGTCGGCGGGAGGAAGCTCCCGGTGACCGAGAACTCCGCCATGACCGAGAACGCCTCCGCGGGGTCGAACCTCCCCATCGGGTAGCCGACGACCGGCTGGCCGTAGTGCCAGGCGGGGAAGACGAGATCGCCGAGCGCGCCGATCCAGGCCCAGTCCGCCGGCGTCCAGTACGTTCCCTCCACGTCCAGCTCGAAGTACTTCGAGAAGGCTGGACAGTGACCGACCCAGAGGCCGTGGGTGTGGAGGACGCCCTTCGGCGGCCCCGTCGATCCGCTGGTGTAGATGACGACCGCGGGGGTGTCGGCGTCGGTCTCGGCCAGCTCGCGTCTCCCGTCGTGTCCGGCCACGAATCGCTCGTAGGACTCCTCGCGCTCGCCCGCTACCACGACTACCCGTTCGAGTGCGGGACAGTCGGGTTCGACCTCGCGTATCACCTCCCTCACCGAGCGGTCTGCGACGACGACGCGCGCCCCGCTGTCCGCGAGTCGGTGGCCGAGCGCCTCCGGGCCGAAGAGGACCGAGAGGGGAAGCGAGATCGCACCCAGCTTCCAGCAGGCGAGGTGCGTGAGCAGGTTCTCCGGTCTCTGTGGGAGAACCACGCCCACCCGATCGCCACGGTCGACCCCCGCCGACTCCAGCGCGTTCGCGAGACGGTCCGAACGCCGGTCGAGATCCGCGAACGAGTGGGTCTCGCGTCGGCCGTCCGGGTAGGCCTGGACGAGCGCCGTGGAGCTCGGGTCGGGGTGTTTGCGGACCAGGTCGTACGCGGCGTTGTAGTTCGAGGGGAGCTCCCAGGAGAACGACGCTCGCGCCTCCTCGTAGGTGTCGTACTCCAGCGTACAGTACCAGGGATCGGGGTCGGCCTCGGCGTTCGTCATCTCCGGAAGAACGAGGAGGGCTCGGTTATCTCTATCTCGACGTCGCCCAGCCGAGGGTCGTCGGCGAGGCGTTCGAGCAGGTCGTCCCCGGATCCGCTCGTCTTCGTGCTGTAGAGCGTCCGTTCGCCCTCGTCCCAGACGACCTCCAGCCGCGGTCGTTTGAGCCGGCTCCCTCGGGCGAGCGTGATCGAGGCGAGCGATCCAATCGGTATCTCGAGGTTCCGCTCGGCGTAGTCGGCGATCTCCTCGATCTCCAGTTCCTCGAGTTCGCGGCGGGCGGTCTCGCCCATGTCAGCGCGCAACAGCGCGGACGAGAAGCTCTCGCCGACGAAGCAGAGGACGAGTCGGTCGGTGGTGAGAAAGAGCTCCCAGAACTCGAGCGAACTCGGACGGCGACGGATCCAGCCCGTGAGCTGTCCGAGTCGCTCCTCGCTCATCGCTCGATCAGCGCGCGGATGTCCGCGGGTGTCGTGTCGCTCCGACCGGTCACCGCCTGTGCGAGCAGGGAGACGAAGACGAAGACCGCCATCGCGACGAGCAGCGAGATCGCCTCGGCGGGCACCTCTGCCGGATAGGGGTAGGTGGCCATGACCACGGCGACGAGCCCGTCCGCGCCGGCGACCTCTCCCGCCTCGGGGATGAGGTTGTAGACGACGTTGAACGCCATCCCGACGACGAGCGCGGCGACGGCACCGTGCCAGGTCGCACCCTTCCAGTTCAGCCCGAGCACCACGACGGGGACGAACGCGGCGGCGAAGAAGCCCCAGCTGATCGCCCCGAGGATGCCCACGAGCGCGGTGGAGTAGTAGACGACGACCGTCGCGAGGACCGTCAGCCCGGCGAGCGCGCCCTGGGTGACCCGGAGCTCCAGCCGGTCGCTCGTGATCGGTCGGCCCAGCGCCCGCGGGATGTCCCGGGAGATCGCCGCCGCGCCGATGTTGAGGAAGGAGTCGCTCGTGGACATGATCGCCGCGAGCAGCGCCGCGAGCACCAGCCCCGCGACGATGCTCGGGGTGTACTCGAGGACGAAGACGGGCCCGACCTCGCTCGCGCTGAACGTCTCGCCTATCACACCTGCCTCGACCTGCGCGCGCATCGAGAGGCCCGCACCGAAGGCGATCATGCTGGAGATCGCATACGAGATGGCGGCGATCGGAGCGCCCCACTTCAGGATCGTCATGTTTCGGCTCATGTAGAACTTCGTGATGAGGTGGGGCTGGCCGGCCGCGCCGATCGAGAAGAGGAACCACCAGGAGATCCCCACGAGGACGGCGGTCGTCGCGCCGCCGAGGGTGCCGAACGGCGAGACCAGCGCCGGGTCCGCCGTCGCGAGGTTCTGGGAGATGCCGGCCATCCCGCCGCCGAACGAGAGCGCGTAGACGAGGACGAAGACCGCACCGATGATCATCGTGATCGCCTGGAGGAAGTCGGTCCAGACGCCGGCGATCATCCCGCCGAGCATGCTGTAGAGTAAGAGGATGAGCGCGCCGCCGAGCAGTCCCCAGATCAGCGGGATGCCGAAGATCGCCCGCATGACGAACTGGAGGGCGGCGAGGTTCACGGCTAAATAGGCGACCACGCCGAGGGCGACCGCGACGCCGGTCAGCCCGCGGACGGCGTCGCTCTCGTAGCGGACGTAGGTCGCGTCCGCGAGCGTGAGCACGTGGCGGATGTCGGCGAGGATCCGCATCCGTTTCGCGAGGAGGACCCAGGTGATGAGGAAGCCGAGCGGCGCGGTGAAGAAGATCCAGAGCGCGGTCGTCCCGAAGGAGTAGACGAGTTCGGGCCCGCCGACGAAGCCGAAGCCGGACTGGATCACCGAGAACGCGGTCATCGCGAGCACCCACGTCCCGATCGACTTGCCCGTGATGAGGAAGTCGCTCGTCGACTCGGTCTGGAGGTAGCCCCAGACGCCGATCAGGATCACGATCAGCAGGTAGACCGCCCCGAACGCGAGGATCACGGGGTCGTCGGCGACCGGGATCCCCTCCTCCTGGAGCGGGAGGAGGAACTCAATCATCGTTCGACTCCACCCCGAGGTCGGTCGTGCGCTCGACCGTCTCCGGCGTCAGCGGGTACTCCTCCTCTCGCTGGGCTTCGCGCGCCTCGGCGAGGATCTCCTCGACGATCGCCTCGCTGCCGATCCGGTCGAAGATCAGCGAGTAGTAGATCGCTCCCAGGAGGGGGAGAAACCAGAGGAAGAGGAAGTAGACGAACGTCGCCTCGGGGAGCCCGAGGACGTAGCTGTACTCCGTCACCCCGGGCTCCCAGAGCAGCCAGATGCCGGTGAGGCCGGCGAAGAAGAGTACCGCGAGCCCCCCGATGAGTCCGGTGAAGGGTGCGAGCGACCACTCGCTCTCGCCCGCCTCGATCGCCGGCACCGCGAACGTCGCGAGGATCAACAGCGCGGCCAGGTAGGAGAACACCCGGTAGGCGCCGAGGGCGCCGGTCACGAGGAGCGCGACCGAGAGCCCCCCTATCGCGGTCATGAGTACGTTTCGTGCCATCTACCGCAAACGATTCCGGGCCGTCCTTAAAGACGTTGATCTCCGCGGAGCGACGGGATCCGGTCGGCCTATCCGTCGGCGGGGAGAAGCGTCCGTATGACCCCGCCGCTCGTCCTCGACATCGACGGGACGATCACCCGGCCGGACGGCTCGATCGATCCCCGAACCTTCGACCGCCTCCGTGCGTGGGACGCCCCGGTGGTGCTCGCGACGGGCAAGGCGTTTCCCTACCCGGTGGCGCTCTGTCACTTCGTCGGCATCGAGAGCCTCGTGGTCGCCGAGAACGGCGGGGTGGTCGCCGCCCGCGACGAACTCTCGATCGAGGGCGACCGCGATGCTGCGGAGGCGGTCGCCCGGGCGTACTCGGAGGCGGGCTACGGGCACGGATGGGGGGCGCTCGATACGGTCAACCGCTGGCGTGAGACGGAGGTGGCGGTGAGCCGCGAGATGCCCCTCCGAGAGCTCGAGCGGATCGCGGCCGAACACGGTCTCGAGGTGGTCGACACCGGCTACGCCTACCACGTGAAAGAGCCGTCGGTGACGAAGGGCCGTGGTGTCTCGGTCGTCGCCGAGCTCCTCGACGCCGACCTCGCGGCGTTCGTCGCGATCGGTGACTCGGTGAACGACGTCTCGACGTTCGAGGTCGTCGGGACGTCCTACGCCGTAGCGAACGCGGACGAGGCGGCGCTCTCTGCGGCCGACCGCGTGACGGAGGCCCCCTACTCGGACGGGACGTTCGAGGTGCTAGACCGGCTCGAGTGATGGATACCGTCGACCGTGCCTCTCCGGAGTCTCCCCTGTCGGTGCGGTGAGGAGCCACCTCGAAGGAGCGTCGGGGGAATCAGCCCTCGTCCGCGGTCTCCGCCTCGATCCACTCGCCGAAGGCGGGCAAGATCTCGTCCTCGTCGAACCGTTCGATACAGGGGACGTCGTAGGGGTGGATCGCCTCGATCCGGTCGACGAGCGCGTGGACGCGGTCGTCGGTCGTCTTCGCCAGCAGGATCGACTCCTCGTCCTCCACCACCTCTCCTTCCCACCGGTAGGTCGATCGGCAGGGGAGCGCGTTCACGCAGGCTGCGAGTCGCTCGTCGACCAGCCGACGAGCGATCGAGGGTGCGTCGGCTCTCGGAACGGTCACGTAGACGGTCGCCATCGGTCTACTCGTAGGGACGGAACGTGCCGTCGATATCCCACTCGTGGATACAGAAAGGGTCGCCCACCGCGTCGCCCGCAGCGATTCGCCAGCTTCCGGTCTCCTCGTCCCATACCTCCGCGCGAGAACAGCATTCGCAGTCCCGCTGAATCGGTCGTCGCAGCCGTACAGTACTCATCCGTACTGTCACAAGGTGTCACA
>SKWB01000227.1 GCA_007129135.1 Halococcaceae archaeon
TCCACCGCCTCCAGGGGAAAGCCTCCCCCGAGATCGACGCCTTCCCGACGCTCTACCGCTGGGGTCGGTACGAGGAGGTCGTCGAGCCGGGGATCGACGGCTGGCGACTCCGGACGCTCCAGGGCTTTCCCGGGCCGACGGGCTACACCCGCGTCACGCCGTTTCACGCCGCCTTCGTCCTCCTCGACTCCCTGCTGGCCTGTTCGATCCGTTATCAGGTCGCCTACCTCGTCCACTACGAGGTCGACGGAGCGAAGACTACTCGACGACCAGTACCCGCAGGTCGTTGAGGTTCGTCCCGGTCGGGCCGGTCTCGACGAGGCATCCCCGCTCGGCTAAGTACGGCGTGACGTCGTTCTCCGCGAGTGCCTCCCGTGCGACACGGAGGTCCTCGACCGTCTCGCCGGTGACCAGCGCGCCCGCGAACTCCGTGGGGCCGTCGATCCCGTCGGTGTCGACCGCCGCGAGCGCCACCCCCTCCGTCCCCGCGAACTCGATCGCCGCCGAGAGCGCGAACTCCTGGTTCGGCCCGCCGGTCCCGTCCCCACGCAGGGTGACGGTCGTCTCGCCGCCGCTCACGACGACGCCAGGTACGGGGAGGGGGTTGCCGGTCGCCCGCATCTCCTCTGCGATCGCGACGTGGGTCTTCGCCGCCTCGCGCGCCTCGCCCCGGACCCGTGAGGAGAGCCTGAGGACCCGGTAGCCGCGCTCCTCGGCCACCTCGGCGGCCGCTTCGAGCGGCGTGAACCCGTCGGCCAGCACGTGGTTCTCGACGCGCTCGAACGCGGGGTCCCCGGCGTCCGGCGTCTCCTCGCGCTCACCTTCGGCACCCGCTTCGAGGCGCGCTCGCACTGTCTCTGGCGGGTCGATCTCGTACCGGGAGAGCACCGAGAGCGCATCACTGTAGGTCGTCTCGTCTGGGACGGTCGGCCCGCTCGCGATCACGCTCAGGTCGTTGCCGACGACGTCCGAGAGCAGCAGTCCGACCACCCTCCCTGGCGCTGCTCTCCGCGCGAGGTGACCGCCCTTGAGCGCGGAACAGTGCTTCCTGACCGCGTTGATCTCGTCGATCGTCGCCCCGCTCCCGAGCAGCGACTCGGTCACCGACTGGAGATCCGCGAGTGGGACGTCGCCCGCCGGTGCGGGCATCAGCGCGCTCCCGCCACCCGTGATCGCGACGAGGACGAGCGTGTTCTCCCCGGCGCTCTCGGCCAGGTCTAGGACTCTTCGGGCCGACTCCACCCCGCGTTCGCTCGGCACCGGGTGGTCCCCCGGGAGCTGGTCGATCCGTTCCGTCTCGCCCGGGGCGTCCGTGACGACCGCACCGCGGTCGATCCGGTCGCCGAGAAGCGACTCGAGGGCGGCCGCCATCCGTCCGGCGGCGTTCCCGCCGCCGAGGACGAGTAGCTCCTCGAACGCGTCGAGGTCGTACTCGGTGTCGAGAACCGTGAGAGCGGAGCCCGAGAGGGAGAGCGTCTCCGCGACGATCCGTTCCGGGTCGGCGGCCTCCAGGCCGGCTTCGATACAGTCGAGCGCGGTCTCGCTCGCCGGCCCGTCCGCGAGCGCCACCCGCCCTTCGATCACGGCACCACCTTCCCGAGCAGGCGGTAGGCGGCGTCGCGCCAGGCGTCGGGGAGGTGACGAGCGAACACGAGCGCGCTGGAGACGGTGCCGACTTGGTACCGCGGGGCGGGGTCGAGACAGCTCGCCGCCTCGGTGATCGTCGCCGCCACCTCCTCCGGCGTGCTCGCGCCCGGCCCGTCGCCGTAGAGCAGCGCCGCGTCGTCGAGAAGCTCGTAGAAGCCCGCGTACGCGCCCGACTGCGGCAGGCGCTCGACCTCGTGGCCGACGCGGTCGGAGAAGCCGCTCTCGACCGGGTCGGGTTCGACGACGACCACGTCGATCCCGAACGGCTCGACCTCGGGCCTGAGCGCGTCGCTCATCGCCTCGAGCGCCGCCTTCGACCCACAGTAGGCCCCGCCACCGGGAAACGAGAGCCGACCGGCGACGCTCGAGACGTTGACGATCCGGCCGCGGCCCGCCTCGCGCATGTGTGGGAGCACCGCCCGGGTCAGCCGGTGTGGGCCGTAGACGTTCACGTCGAACTGCCGCTCGAGCATCTCGACCGGGACGTCCTCGAGGGGTCCGAACTGGCCGTAGCCAGCGTTGTTCACGAGGCAGTCGATCGAGCCCTCCTCGTCGAGGATCCGGTCGATCACCCGCTCGACCTCCGCGTCGTCGGTGACGTCGAGCGAGTCGGTCACACAGCCCGCTTCCCGGAGCGCGACGAGGTCCGTCTCGTCGCGGGCGGTCGCGTAGACCCGCCACCCCTCCTCCGCGAACCGCAGCGCGGTCGCCCGACCGATGCCGGACGAACAGCCCGTCACACAGACCGTCCCTTGCATGTCCGGTCGCTCGCGGGCGACCGCAATAAGGGTGTGTTTCGGCGACGGGTTTTTCGCCTCCGCGAGAGGAGGAGGAGACGTGAGCTCCGAGCGCCTCGAGCGTCAGATCGGCCGGGAGACCGTCGGCGGCTACCGGCTCGAAGCGATCGACGGCGAGCGTGCGGTCCTGAAGCGGCCGAACTACGGCTCGAAGCTCGGGCACATCGTGGTCTTTCTCCTCACGGCCTGGTTCTCCCTCGGGGTCGGCAACCTGCTGTACGCCGCCTACCGCTACGTCAACGACTCGGAGTACAAGGTGCTCGACGCCCGCGATCCGGTGACCGACGAAGAGGCGCTCAGCCACCTCAGACGCCGCTACGCCCGCGGCGAGATCGAGGACGAGGAGTTCGATCGCCGTGTGCGGCGGCTGCGTGCGACGGAGTCGCTGGCGGCGATCCGGGCGGAGCCGGCCGAGGAGCGGGGCTACCACCACGAACGTGAGCGCGAGCGGTCGACGGAGCGGTGGTAGCTACAGCCGCTTCGCCTCCTCCGCGTACCGATCGGCGAGCCGGATCGGCTCGGGCAGTTTGTAGCCCGCACAGCACGCCTCGACCAGATCCGCCGCGGTCTCGGCGCCCACGCGGTGGCCGGGGCTCACGTAGACCGGGTTGACGTATCGAGCGCCCTCGTACTGCTTCGTCTGGAGCGCGGTGCCGATCACCGTCCCCTCCGGTGCGCTCACCTCGTCGTCGGCGAGCACCGGTACCCGCGTCCCGGCCGGGAATGGGCTCTCGGGTGGGTTCGAGAGCCGGCCACAGAGCAGCCCCTTCGCGACGCCGATCGTCGGGAGGTCGAGCGTCACCCCGACGTGGGTCGCGAGGCCCGCCTCGCGGTAGTGGATCCGGCCGCTCCCGTCCACGAGGGCGAGGTCCGGCTCCCGATCGAGCTCCTCGAACGCGGCGAGGATCGAGCCGCCCTCGCGGAACGAGAGCAGTCCGGGGATGTACGGGATCTCGGTCTTGCGCCTAGCGTGGACCCGCTCGATCACCTCCCCGCCGCGGGTGAGGACGACCGCGCTCACCGCCCGGTCGCCGTCGAACGCCTGGTCGACGCCCGCGACGAGGAGGTCGGAGGAGAGCGGGTCGAAGCGGGGGTCGTCCTCGAAGACCGCACCCCCTCCGATCTCGCGCTGGAGCGCCTCCATCTCTCCACGAGAGAGCGAGGGATCGGGGACGAACGTCGCCCTCTTCACCTGCATCTCAGAACCGCCGTCCGGGGCCACCGGGGCCGCCCGGCCCGCCCGGTCCGCCGGGGCCACCACCGCCGAACTGGATCTGGTTCGGGATGCTGGTGCCCTGCCTGCGGAGGTGCTCGCCGTAGGCCAGTCCGATCACGAGGCCGGTGAGGTGGGCCACGTGGGCGATCCCACCCGCGCCGAGGCCGCCGCCGACCATCACGAACACGGAGAAGACGGCGAAGCCGATGGTGAGCAGCCAGAGCGGCATCGGGATGAAGAAGAAGAGCAGCACCTTGAGCTGCGGGTTGAGCACCGTGAGCACGCCCATGATCGCGAGCGCCGCGCCGCTCGCGCCGAGGACGGGGTTTCCGGGCTGGCCGATGAGGAGGCCGAGGCCGACCTGCGAGAGGCCTGCGAGCACGCCGCTCGCGAGGAAGAGCAGGAGGAAGTTCCTGCTCCCGGCTTTCCGCTCGACGAGCGGGCCGAAGAAGTAGATCACGATGCCGTTGAAGACGACGTGAAAGAGGTTGCCGGGCGAGTGCGCGAAGATCGATGTGACCCAGGTCCAGACGTACTCGGGGTTCGCGGGGTCGAGCGTGAAGAGCGCGTTGTGAACCCGACCGCCGAACGTCGCGAGGACGACGAACTGGAGGAGGTAGGTCACGGCCATCAGCGCAAGCACGAGGAACGTCACGTTCCCGCGGAAGTACGCGAGCGGGCCGCCCGGTCCGGTGTCGATCGGGAGCCGCGAACTCGACGTCGAGGCGCCCGGATTCGACACGCTGTCGTCGAAGCCGCTGTCGAAGACCCCCTTCGGGTCGTTCCAGTCGCCGAGCCCGACACAGGAGTGGTTCTCGGGGAGCCGGTGGTCCGCGCAGTACGTCCCGCCACAGCGATGGCACTTGTAGGGGAGGTTCTCGTCGGCCCCACAGAGGTCGCACTGCACCATTACCGCGGCTTCGCACCCGGCAATCAAAGCGATTGGGATTCGGTCGCTGTCGGTCGATCAGTCCTCCTCCGGGGCGACCCCCTCCGGGACCTTCCCCTCGACCAGCGAGCTGTCGTCGTACTCCTCTCTCAGCACCTTCTTGTCGAACTTCCCGGTGGCGGTCTTCGGGATCTCGTCGATCGTCACCACCTCGTCCGGTCGCCACCACGTCGGGTACTCCGCTTCGATCAGCTCGCCGAGTTCCTCTTTCAGGTCCTCGTTCGCGTCCCCGGTCGGCACGATGAACGCGACCGGCCGTTCCTGCCAGCGCTCGTGGGGCACGCCGATCACCGTCGCCTCCGCCACCGCGTCGTGGGCCATCAGCGCGTTCTCGAGTTCGACCGAGGAGATCCACTCACCGCCGCTCTTGATGACGTCCTTCGCCCGGTCGACGATCTCGATGTACCCCTCGGGATCGATCCGGACGACGTCGCCGGTCTTGAGCCACTCGCCGTCGAAGTCCTCTGCGGCGTCCGGACGGTCGAAGTACTCGGTCGTCACCCAGGGCCCGCGGACCTGGAGCTCGCCGAACGCCTCGCCGTCCCAGGGGAGCTCCTCTTCGTCGTCCCCCACGACCCTGAACTCCAGGCCGGGAACGATGAGTCCCTGTTTCGAGCGCGCGTCGTAGCGCTCTTTCTCGCCGAGCTCGTCCATGCCCGATTTGATGTACGCGATCGATCCGATCGGGGACATCTCGGTCATCCCCCAGGCGTGGACCACCTCCACCCCCAGATCGTCGAACCGACGGATCATCGCCTCGGGCGCGGCGCTGCCGCCGACGACGACGCGCTCGAGCGAGGAGAGGTCGACGTCGTTCTCCTGGACGTACTCGAGGAGGCCGAGCCAGACCGTCGGAACGCCCGCCGTGAGCGTCACCCCTTCGTTCTCGATCAGTCCCGCGAGGTTGGCGGGGTCCGGTGCGGGGCCGGGGTAGACGTGTTTCGCCCCGGCAGCGGTCGTGGTGAAGGGCATCCCCCACGCGTTGACGTGGAACATCGGGACGACCGGCATCACGACGTCGGAGTCCCGGA
>SKWB01000029.1 GCA_007129135.1 Halococcaceae archaeon
GCTCGCCGACGGCCGATCGGTCGACGTACGGATCGAGGGGGAGAGGATCGCCGCCGTGGATACGGATCTGGGCTCCGGTACGGGTAGCGAGGAGACGGTGGATGCGGGCGGGAAGCTCCTGTTGCCCGGGGCGATCGACGTCCACGTCCACTTCAGGGAACCGGGATTTCCCCACAAGGAGACCTGGGAGACGGGGTCGCGGAGCGCGGCGGCCGGCGGCGTGACCTGCGTCGCCGACCAGCCGAACACCGAGCCGCCGACGATCGATGGCGCGGGCTTCGGCGAGAAGGCGCTCCTGGCCGAGAACTCCTACGTCGACTACGGGATCAACGGCGGCGTCACCGAGGAGTGGGCCCCCGACGAACTGTTCTCGCGACCGATCTTCGCGCTCGGGGAGGTCTTCCTCGCCGACTCCACGGGGGAGATGGGGATCGACACCGACCTGTTCGCCGAGGCGGCCGAGCGTGCGACGGAGGCGGGGGTACCGGTGACGGTCCACGCCGAGGACGCGACGCTCTTCGACGAGGCCGCGCTCGAGCGCGCCGGCGACGGGATCGGCCGGGAGGCCGACGCCGACGCCTGGAGCGCGTTCCGCACCGCGGAGGCCGAGGCCGCCGCGATCGAGGTCGCCTGCGAGCTCGCGAACGACGTCGGCGCGCAGCTACACGTCGCACACACCTCCACGCCGGAGGGGATCGACGCGGCGAACGCGGGCGGCGCGACCTGCGAGGTCTGTCCGCACCACCTCTTCCTCTCGCGCGAGGACCTCCCGGCGCTGGGGACCTACGGCCGGATGAACCCGCCGCTCCGGAGCGAAGAACGGCGGGCGGGCGTCGCAGAGCGAGTCGCCGACGGCTCCGTCGACCTGATCGCGACCGACCACGCCCCGCACACGGCGGAGGAGAAGGAGGCGACGATCCACGACGCCCCGAGCGGCGTCCCCGGCGTCGAGACGATGCTCCCCCTGCTGCTCGCCGCGGTCGCACGTGGCGACCTGAGCGACGAACGGGTACGGGAACTCACCGCGGAGGCTCCGGCACGGGTGTTCGGGCTCCCGAACAAGGGTCGGATCGCCGAGGGAGCCGACGCCGACCTCGTCCTCGTCGATCCGGACTCCGAGACGGAGGTCCGCGGCGACGACCTCCACTCGAACTGCGGCTGGACGCCGTACGAGGGGAGTCTGGGTGTCTTCCCGGAGTGGACGATGGTCCGAGGGACGGTCGTCTACGACGCGAGAGAGGGGTTCGGACCGGCGGTCGGGAAGAACGTACGGACGTAACCGAGGCAGTACGTTTTTGTCGCTCGCTCTCTCCGACCGGGTATGAACGGCCCCGACAGAGCCACGCGGGTCGCGAGCGCCCACTGGGAGGCGCTCTCGGGCGACGTGGAGGCGATCACCGGCGAGTACGACGAACGGGGCTACGAGACACACGCGCTCCATCCGGGCGACGTCACGCTGCTCACCGGCGAGTCGGGCGACCGGGAGGGCCTCGACGTGCTGCTGCCCGGCAGCGAGTTCGAGACCGTCTTCGATCTGGTCGACCGGGGCGTCGCCTTCGACTCCTCGGAGGTCTACAGCGCGCGCGAGGGTTCGACAGTCCTCCTGGTGCTCGTCCTCGTCGACGAACGAGAGGAGGTCGTCCTCGCGTACCCGGCGTACTACGACCTGGAGACGGGGAGGGAGGTCCTCTCGCGGGCGCGAGAGCGCGGCCGGTTTCACAGCTACCTCAGGCGGCTCTCGGGCGACACGGTCACGTTCACCCACGACGACCCCTCGATCTTCGAGCCCCCGGACGAGGGGTGATCGGCGTCGACGCCGGTCCTACCGCCCCACGCGGCTCTCGGATCGCCGGTCGCGTCCCTACTCGAGGTCGGCACCCACGTCCTCGAGCGTCGATTCGAGGAACGGATCGAACCGGACGTTCGAGATCCCCTCGTCGAGGCCCTCGGAGATCGCGTCCCCGTCGCCGTTCGCCGGTTGGCCCGTCTCCGGGTCGGTGAACGGCTCTTCCGGGTCACCGACGCTCGAGGGGCCGTTCGCCGCCCCCCAGTAGTTCTCGAGCGCCGTCGCCCCCTGATCGATCCGGTCCTCGGGGTCGGCGTCGATCTCCCCGAGCAGGTCGACCCAGTACCCGTCGGAGTTCAGGTAGCCGTACATCTCGTTGTCGCAGATGTGGTTGTACCGGATCCCGTTCTCCGAGGCGAAGAGCTCCTGACCGATGCCGATCCCGTTCCGGACGATCCGGTTCCGTTCGATCGGGTTGCCGCCCACCCAAGCCCCGAGGCGAATCCCGGTGTCGTTTCGGAGGAGATCGTTGTGTCGAATCGGTATCGAGGCGGGGTGAAACCCGATCTCGGAGTCCCCGACGAGCCAGAGCCCCGTCCAGCAGTCGGTGATCCGGCTCTGCTCGACGCTCACCTCCATCACGTCGTCGACGAACGCGATCCCGACGCTGTTGTCCACCGCTCTGACCCCCCTGACGGAGCCACCGTCGACGAACTGATAGCGGATCCCCTGCTGGAACCCGCTCACCGTGAGGTCCTCGACGGTGACGTTCTCGGTGAGCGGCCACCCCGTTGCGCCGGTGTTGACCGCGACGCCGAACCCGTCTGTCGCCCCACCGTTCCCCGTGATCGTGTGGCCGTCCCCACGCAGCGTGACGTCGTCGGATTCGATCACGATACAGGCTTCGCGTGCCCCCGCATTCAGCTGTAGATCGTCGACGAGGACGTACTCGCCGGGCTCGGTGATCGTCGTACAGGCGTCGATCTCGGTCGGCTCACCGTTGGCGCTCGCCCCCACGACCGCCACGCCGGCGGCGAGGCCGACCTCCGCGACGCCGACCGACCGCAGAACCGCCCTCCGACCGACTCCTCTGCCGTTCGTCTCGTCCCGATTAAACGTCTCCTCGAGCGATCGCTCCATGGTCAGGTCCTCCTCGACGCCCGCTGACAAAACACTACCTCCGAGACTCCCGCACAGACGTATCGGAAAGCTACCAACACCGCTCAAGCGTGGCCCGGTGGCTCCGGCGCTACGAGTCGCTCAGACCGCCGCCGCAGTGGGGACACTCCTCGTGGTCGTGTGCCAGTTCGTCGTTCCGCAGCTGTTCGCTCGACCGGCGCACCTCGCGCATCACCTCGGAGATCCGGTCTTCGGCCTCGAGCTCCGCCTCGACCGAGAGGTCCGCGCCCTCGACCTCCAGCAGGAACTTCGCGACCTCGGTGACCTCGTACATCAGCTCGTCGAGCTCCTCGGCGGTGAAGAAGTCACACATCGCGCCGTAGAGGAAGGTCGCGCCGGCCTTCGTGACCTTCCCCTCGAAGGAGTGACGCGCCTGGTTCACCGCCTGCGGGGTGTAGGTGTCGGTCATGAACGGGACGAGCTCGGGGAGGTTCTCGCCGATCTTCGTCATCTCGACGCCCGTCTCGGTCCGGAAGTCCGCACAGAGCCGCGCCATCGCCCACTCGCGGGCGGTGATGTAGGTGCGGTCCCGGAGGAAGCCGTTGACGCGGTCGTAGGAGGCCCCGTCCATCTTCGTGAACCGGGCGTAGTTCCGGACGTCGTCGGGGACGGACGGACGGGGTTCCGGCTCCTCGGAGCCGGCGCCGTCCTCGTCGTCGGGAGCGTCGGAGTCCGCCTCCGGTTCGGGCGATTCGCCGTTCGTCGTCGGGGTGGCCGCCTCCGTCGTCTCGGGTTCGCGTTCGTCCGTTTCGACGCCCGGGACGGAGCCGCTGGGGCTCTCCGTCTCCCGTGGTTCGTCCGGAGGGCTCGTCTCCTGGGGCTCCTCGCGCATGGCACTCCTTTCGGATACCCGAGCAAAAGGGTGTCGGGGAACGTTTTTGCGGGGAGCCGACCAACCGCGCCGCATGAAGGTGTTACTCGGGATCGGCGGCACGGACGACTCCCTCGACGCGCTCTCGTGGGCCGCCGAACGGAGCTCCACGACCGACGACGACCTCACGGTGGCGATCCTCGAGAACCCGGGATCCGACCGGCCGCCGGAGGAGATCGAGGCCGAAGTCGAGACCGCGCTCACCGACCACGGCCTCGACGCGGAGATCCGACACGTCGAGGGCGACCCGGGGGGAAGCCTCGTCGACCTCGCCGACGGGGAGGGGTTCGAGCAGATCGTCATCGGCGGGGGCGAACGCAGCCCGATGGGGAAGATCCAGGTCGGACGGATCGCCGAGTTCGTCGTGCTGAACGCCCGGACGACGGTCACGCTGGTCCGCACATGAGCCCGGATCGTCTCTACCCGGAGGAGGCTTCGGGTCCGTTTCTCGAACCGCCGGTCGAGTTCACCGACAAGGAGGGGCGAGCGATCGAGATCCGAGTCTACGAGGAGCGGTACGGGGAGTCGCTCACGGCGATGTACGCCGAGTTCGACCCCGCCGACCGCGCACAGGGGATCCCCCCCTCGGGCGAGAGCCGGGTCGAGAGCTGGCTCGACGTCATCCTCGGCGAGGGCTACGACGTCGTCGCGCTCGACGACGATCGGGTGGTCGGGCACGCGACGCTCGTTCCCGACGGCGACGAGGGGATGGAACTCGCCATCTTCGTCTTCCAGACCCACCAGGGGTCGGGGATCGGCTCGCGACTCATCCGCGCGCTGCTCGGCTACGGCGCGAGCCAGGGCGTCGAGTACGTCTGGCTCACCGTCGAACGGTGGAACTCCCCCGCCGTCGCGCTCTACGAGTCGGTCGGCTTCGAGTCCTCCTCCGTCGAGAGCTTCGAACTCGAGATGAGCGTTCGCCTCGCTCAGACCGAGAGCACCGGCTGACTCGCGTAGAGCAGGACGTACTCCGCGGCCTTCTCGAGGACGTCGCCCGTCTCGCCCGTGGCCCGCTCGCGGGGAACGACGATGAAGTCGGCGTCGATCTCCTCGGCGGTGTCGAGGACGACGCTCCCCGGGTGACGGGTCTTCCGCGTGGGCGAGAAGCCGAACGCAGTCGAGTTGTTCGCCGGGACCGACGCCTCCGCGGCGAGTTCGAGCGCACGGTCGGCGAACGCCTCGGCCTCGTCGGCGACGGCCTCCTTCGACACCCGCCCCGCGTCGATGCCGCGGACGACCTCCTCGCCGACGACGTAGACGACGTGGACGCTCGCGTCGTACCGGGCGGCGATCGTGACCGCGTAGTCGACGGCGGTGACGGACTCGTCGCTGCCGTCGACCGGCACGAGGACCGTGTCCACCGAGAGTGAGTCGCTCATACTCCCGCCTCCGCGGGCCGAGGTCAAAAAACCACCCACGGGCCGCCCGACCGTCGGCGACGACCGGTTTTAACAGCCCTGCCGCGGTAGGCGGTGCATGGCCGACATCGACACCGTGGTGGTCGCGACCGACGGCTCCGAGAGCGTGAGCCGAGCGGTGGACGTGGCGCTCGACCTCGCCGAGCGCTTCGACGCCGCGGTCCACGCGCTCTACGTGATCGACGAGGGCGACGTCGACTCCTCGCCCTCGGAACTGCGAGGCGAGTTCCGGGAAGCGCTCTCCGAGCGGGGCGAACGCGCACTCGAGGAGGTGGCCGGCCGAACGGACCGCGAGGTCCACACGGCAGTGAGAGAGGGCCACCCAGCCGCGGTGATCGCGGAGTACGCCCGCGAACACGACGCCGACGTGGTCGCCACGGGCA
>SKWB01000071.1 GCA_007129135.1 Halococcaceae archaeon
AGTACCTCGCGGTCGAACACCCGGGAGAGGCCGTCTTCGTCGTCGGGGAAGAGCCGCTTCGGGAGGAACTCCGCGAGGCGAGGGTGAGGATCGCAACCGATCCCTCCGAGGCCGGGATCGTACTGGCGTCGATGGACCGGTCGTTCTCGTACGACGACCTCCGCGACGTCCTCGAGGCGTTCGAGAGCGATCCCCTGTTCTACGCGACGAACCCGGATCGAACGTGTCCCGTCGAGGACGGCGAGATACCCGACGCCGGTGCCGTCATCGGTGCGATCGAGGGGCTCACCGGCAGGAGCCTGGATTCGGTCCTCGGCAAGCCGTCGCCGATAGCGCTGGGTGTCGCGGCGGGGCGACTCGGGATCGCACCCGAGAACTGCCTCGTCGTGGGCGACCGGTTGGAGACCGACATCCGTATGGCGACCAGCGCCGGGATGACGAGCGTGCTCGTCCTCACGGGGGTCACCGACCGCGCGGACGTCTCGCGCGGATCGATCGAACCCGACTACGTCCTCGACTCGCTCGCCGAGATCGACACCGTCCTGTGAGAGGCGTCGCCGTCTCTTCCCGGTGATCGACGGCCTGACTGCATCGATCACCGTGGATCGGTCACGACGAACCCGACGAACGGTCACGTGATCTCCCTAGAGAAGGTTACTATATAGAGATACGTTTGTCGTGTCCTAGCACAGTATAGAAATTATATAATACCCATATCTGACAGTTAAGTTTATAAATAATGATAGAGAACGCCGAGGTATGGCAGAATGGAGTGACGGAGTGAGACGGTTCAAGCGGCGAACCCTGCTCGCGGGGATGGGAGCGGCGACGGTCGGTGCCGCCGGGTGTGTGAGCGACGACGACGCTGACGACACCGGTTCCGATCCGGCGGACGACGCCGACGACGGTTCGGATCCGGCGGACGACGCCGACGACGGTTCGGATCCGGCGGACGACGCCGACGACGCCGACGACGGGGAGACGGGTGACGACGAGTATCCCGAGTTCGATCCCTCGGACCCCGAGTTCCCGCAGCTGCTGTCGACGCTGATGGAACACGAGTACCAGTTCGGCCACATCGACGACCTCGACGCGTTCGAAGAGCGCGACGAACCGGTCTACGGCGGACCGGTCTGGGACCCGCCGGAGGACGAAGACGAGTGGATCGAACCGGACACGCTCATCTTCTCGCTGACGCCGATCGAGGATCCGGGGATCTACGATGACCTCACCGAGCCGATCATGGACACCATGGAGGAGGAGACGGGGATCCCGGTCGAGTACTTCGGCGCGCAGACCTACGCCGCACAGGTCGAGGCGATGCGGAGCGAGCGACTCCACGTCGCCGGCTTCTCGACGGGACCGCTCCCGTTCGCGGTGAACATGGCCGGGGCGATTCCGGTCGGGATCCAGGTCGGCGAGGAGACGTTCGGCTACCGGCTCTGGGCGATCGCGCACGCCGACAGCGACATAAACTCGGTCGAGGACTTCGCCGGACGGAACGTCGCCCACGGCGACCCCGCCTCGAACTCGGGGCACCTGATGCCGCAGGCGCTGTTCACCGACGAGTTCGGCGTCGAACCCGGTGAGGACTACGAGATCGAACACATCGGCAGCCACGAGAACATGGTGCTCGCGGTCTACCACGGCGACAACGAGGCCGCGCCGGTCTGTAGCTACTGTATCCTCCCACCCGTCGACGAGGGCAACGTCGACCCCGACGACATCAAGGTCGTCTGGTCGAGCGACCCGATCCCGACGACCTGTTACTCCTACCGGTACAACCTCCACCCGGAGATCGCGGAGGGGATCGAGCGGACGTTCCTCGAACACGAGTACTACGACACGGAGTTCGCGGAGCACTTCGACGGCCGCGGCGCGTTCGCGGAGATCGACTACGCGACCCACTGGCACGACATCCTCGTCACCCACGAGGACAACGGGATCGACTACGAGGACGAAGACGAGATCGACTGATCTACTCGTATCTATGTTATCCGTCTCCGAACTCGGAAAGACGTACCCATCCGGCGAGCGGGCGCTCCACGACGTCTCGATGGAGGTCGCGGGGAAGGAGATCGTCTCGATCATCGGCCCGAGCGGGGCCGGAAAGAGCACGATGATCCGCTGTATCAACCGGCTGACGGAGCCGACGGAGGGCTCGATAGTGCTCGACGGGCGGGACGTGACCGGGCTCTCCGGGAAGGAGCTCCAGACGGCACGCCGCGAGATGGGGATGATCTTCCAGGAGTTCAACCTCGTCGAACGGCTGACCGTGATGGAGAACGTGCTCTCGGGGACGCTCGGCTACCTGAGCACGTGGAACGCGTTCCGCCGGAACTACCAGGGCGAGGACGTAGAACGCGCCTACGAAGTGCTCGACCGCGTCGGCATGGCCGGCCGGGAGAACGCACGGGCGGACGAACTCTCGGGCGGCCAGCGCCAGCGCGTCGGCATCGCCCGCGCGGTCTTACAGCGGCCGAAGATCATCCTCGCGGACGAGCCGACCAGCGCGCTCGACCCGGAGACCTCGCGTGCGGTCATGGACCTCCTGACGGAGATCTCGCGGGACGAGGACATCCCCGTCCTGATCAACATCCACGAGGTCGAACTGGCGAGGGAGTACGCCGAGCGGATCGTCGGACTCCGAGAGGGAGAGGTCGTCTTCGAGGGTCCACCGGAGGAACTGGACTCCGACGCCCGCAACGTCATCTACCGGGGTGCGGAACCCGCCTCGCCCACGGTCGTCGCCCAGGAGAAGACGGGCGTCTCGATCAGCGAAGTCGACAAGGAGACCTCGTTCTGAACGCATGACGGGAGTTCACCGGACCCCTGGCAGTGGTGGCGATGGCTGACGGCTCGACCGGCGAGTACGCCTCCGAGGAGTCGTTCCCGTCGACCTGGGAGCGGCCGACGGTCTTCTACAACGACGCGGTGAAGTGGCTGGTCTACGGCCTCCTCGTCGCGTTCGTCCTCTGGAGCGCGTGGGAGATGCGCGTCAGCGCCGATCGGATCCTCGCGGGAACGGAGGGGGGGATCGGGCTGGTGACCGCCATGGTGCCTCCCGACTTCACTCCAGACGCACGGATGCGGATCTGGAACGGGATGGTCGAGAGCGTCTCGATGGCGATCGTCGCGACGATCATCGGCGTGGTCCTCAGCACCCCGATCGCCGTCCTCGCCGCCGAGAACCTGGTCCCCCGGCCGGTGTACGTCGTCGGCCGGGCGATCGTCTCGATCTCGCGTGCGCTGCACGAACTCGTCCTCGGGATCATCGCGGTGATCGCCGTCGGCTTCGGGCCGCTCGCCGGCGTCATCGCGCTCGTCTTCGCCACCCCGGGCTTCTTCTCGAAGCTCCTGGCGGAGGACCTAGAGGACATCGACGCGGGACAGGTCGACGCGATACGGGCGACCGGCGCGAACCAGCTCCAGGTGCTCCTCTACGGCGTCGCCCCGCAGGTCCTCCCGCGGTTCATCGGGCTGGCGATCTACCGCTGGGACATCAACATCCGGGCGAGCGCGATCATCGGGATCGTCGGCGCGGGTGGGATCGGTCAGACGCTGCTCAACTCGTTCGACCAGTACGACTACGGGTTCAGTTCGGCGATCATCCTCTCGATCATCGCCGTCGTCCTCCTCGGGGAGGTCGCGAGCGCGTGGTGGCGTCGGAGGGTCCAGTGATGGCGGTCGAGAACCCACGGTCCTGGCGGAAGTACGATCTTCGGACTCGGCTCGTCCGGTACCTGGCGGTGTTGCTCACGCTCGTCGTCGGGGCCGTCTCCTGGCAGGCGCTCAACATCCACTACCAGTTCGCGCTGACCGCGCCGTGGGCGCTGGCAGACCTCTTCGGTCGGATGTACCCACCGGACGTCGGCTACTCGACCGAGATCGCCGGTCCGCTGGTCGAGACGATCAACATCGCTATCCTGGGGACGGGCCTCGCCATCATCATGTCGCTCCCGGTCGCCTACATCGGCGCGGAGAACACGACGTTCAACCGGTACACGTACGTCCTGGGGAAGCTGATCATCGTCGTCTCCCGCTCGGTGAACGTGATCGTCTGGGCGCTGATCTTCGTCGTCGTCTTCGGCGCCGGCGCGCTCTCCGGGGTGCTCGCCGTCGCGTTCAGGTCGATCGGGTTCTGTGCGAAGCTGCTGGCCGAGGGGATCGAGGAGATCGACCCGGGACAGGTCGAGGCGATCCGGGCGACCGGGGCACCCGGCCCGTCGGTCCTCGTCTACGGCGTCGTCCCCCAGATCAAACCGCTCCTGATCGGGATCACGACCTACCGCTGGGACATCAACGTCCGCGAGGCGACGATCATCGGCTTCGTCGGCGCGGGCGGCATCGGCGTCCAGCTCCAGACACAGGTGAACTTCCTCGACTGGCGGGCGGTCTTCACCATCCTGATCGCCATCCTCGGGATCGTCCTCTTCAGCGAGGTGCTCTCGGCGTACCTCCGGAAGAAGGTGACCTGATCCCGACCCGACTCGTCCGATACCCCTCGGAACTCGCTCGGTGAGCGGACGAAACGGTAGACAGGATCTACCTGATCCGGTTCAACACCCGTCTGAACAGCGACGCGCTCGACCGGATGCGGTCGTTCTCCCAGACGATCGCACCACGGGAGTCGACGGCGTAGAGCAGTCGACCCGAACCCTCGTCGACGAGATAGGCTACCATCGAGCCGTCGGAGCGGCGGAGCGAGACGCCGTGTCTCCGGCCGTGTTCGATCCCGTGTCTGACCGTTCGCTCGCCGGTCGAGAGGTCGTAGAGGTAGAGGCAGTTCTCCGGGTTGAGCGTGACGACCGCCGCGTACGCCCCGTCGGTCGAGACGCTCGCCCCGTCGACGTTCGCGTCGAAGGAGTCCGCAAGGAGTTCGCTCCCGTCCGAGTCGACGACGAGGCACGAACCGCCTTGGCTGTCGAAGCCCTCCGAGTCGACGACGACCGCGACGCCGGTGTCGGAGATCCAGGCCTCGCTCGGGCGGACGAGCGGGAACGTGTAGGCGAGCTCCTCGCCGCGGAACCCGAACACACGACAGCGGTCGGCCCCGTCGGCGCGTCCGAACGCGATCCGCCAGCTCCCGTCAGGAGAACGGCCCTCGCTGCAGACGAACCGCTTGCCCTCGTACCGGACGTAGCTCGCCTTCGAGTGGTCGAAGCGCCACGTGAGGCTGGAGACGTCGGGCACGTCGGCCGTCTGCAGCAGGTCGTCTCTCTCGTTCGACGGGCCGCTCCGGTCCATACGGTCGTCACTCACCAGCGGCCGATAAGGTGATCGGCGTCCGGACGATCTCCACCGGAGATCGGTTCACGTTCGAAAGCGGCTATGTCACCACGGCTGAGGAGTTCGGATAAACGGACTCACGGCCGGGACGACCGCCCGGACCCGGCGATTTCGCCCTCACGCTCCACGCCGAGACAGCGAATAATGTCGAGTACGCGGAGCTGGTGAACGAGAGCGAAGAGACCATCGACGTCGTCGGGAGTACACTGCGATACGACACCGGCGAGGGCTACGAGTTCGAGGAATGGGCGTACCCGGACGGGCTCACGCCCGGTGCGATCGTTCGGCTGACGAACAGCGATGCAGAGCGTATTACACTTCCGAGCGGCCGATCGATTCACCTCCA
>SKWB01000045.1 GCA_007129135.1 Halococcaceae archaeon
CGACGATCGCCGTCGACATCCACACCGGCGAGATCCAGTGGGCCCACCAGGAGTCGGCTCACGACATCTGGGACTACGACTCGGCGATGATGCGGATGATCCTCCGCGACGTCGAGATTCCCCACCTCGACTACGAGGGCGACGTCGTCTACAACGCCGGGAAGACCTCCTGGTCCTACACGATGCACCCCGACACGGGCGACCTGCTGATCCGCGGGGAGCCGCTCAGCCAGCAGATCAACTTCATGAAGCTGGTGCCCCACGTCGAGGAGGAACGCGAGTACGTGATGCTGCCGGGGCTGCTCGGCGGCCAGGACTGGCAGCCGGCGTCGTACGACCCCGAGAGCGGGCTCTGTTTCCACAAGGTGCTCAACACGCCGCACTCGGTCAAGTGGCGCAACGAGGAGTACAAACCCGGCGAGAAGTTCTGGGGTGGCATCGTCGACGTCGAACCCGACGAGGAGGAGATCCCAGAGGGGTACAACGGCCACATCAGCGCGATCGTGGCGGTCGATCCCACCACCGGGAGGGTCGTCTGGCGCGACTGGATCGACAGCGACCGGTATCTCTGGGGCGGGACGATGACGACCGCGACCGGCCTGCTGTTCGCCGGCACGCAGAACGGTGACGTGGTCGCCTACGACTGCGAGACCGGCGAGCGCCTCTGGGAGTTCGATATCTCGGAGAAGGCGATCGGGGGCGACCCGGTCAGCTGGTACGACCCGGGTACGGAAAAGCAGTATATCGCGATCCAGATCGGCGGTAGCGGCTTCGTCGGCCGGGGTCCGCGCGGGGACAGACTCGCCGTCTTCTCGCTTTCGGGCTGAGCCGGGAGACCGATCTACTGAAAACACCATGACAATGAAAGACGTGAGCGCGATCGACGACCTGGAGCGGGCGGTTCGGGCCGAGCCCGCGCTCCTCACGGCGCTCGACGACCGGATCGAGGCACAGCTCGGAAGCGAGGAGGTAAGAGAGCGCCTCGACGCGGGACGGGCGCTTCGCGCGGCGGCGACACACGACCCGGCGCTCGTCGCGCCATACGAGCGGACGCTCGTGGGACTGCTCCGCGACGACCAGGACTCGCTTCGGCTCTCTGGGGCGGTCGCGCTCGCCGAACTCGCCACGGTAGCGCCCGAGCGGGTGGGGTCGGCCACGCCGGAGCTGATCGCCGCCTTCGAGGCGACGGTCGCCCCGACGATCGAGGAGGCGGTTCTCCGGGCGCTCACGCGGGTCGGAGCGGAGGAGCCGGGGACCGTCGCCCCGGCCGACCGGGCCGTCGCCGAACGGCTCCCGGGGGCGACGTTTCCGATCCAGACGGTGATCACGAGGTCGTTCGTCGCCGTCGTCGCGGCCGACCCGGGCCTGTTCGAACGAACGATCGAGGCGTACGCCACGCTCGTCGAGGACGGACCGGAGCGGACGGCCCGGTTCGCGGTCGAGGCGCTCGCGGCCGTCGCGCGTGCCGACCCGACCGCTGTGGCGCGGTCCGAGCGAGTCACGACACGCCTCCGGTCCCTGGAGGCGGCGATCGACGCCGACCCGAGACCCGAGGTCGGAGCCGGGTTCAAGTCCGCGGCGCGAACGCTCCGCGCGGTCGAACCGACGTAGGTACGGTGTCGGGGTCTCGGTCTAGTCCTCCACGGGGGGCTCTCGCCCCCGGCCCGACTCCTCCTCGGCGGCGAGCGGGTAGGCGTTGAACAGCACCCTGAGACGGTCGCTCTTCGGGTAGCAGGTACAGGTGAGTCGCAGCCCGTCCTCGACCTGTTCGTCGGTGAGCGCGAGGTTCATGTCCATCTCCGCCTCCCCGTCGTCGAGTACCGACGTACAGACGTTGCAGGTCCCCGACCGGCACTGAGAGGCCCACGTCAGGCCGGCGGCCTCCGCCGACCGGAGCAGGGTCTCCTCGCGGTCGACCTCGATCCGCCCGTAGTAGCGCTCGTCGAGGTCCGCACGGGCCGCCTTCTCGAACGGCTCGTCGTCGAGCTCCCAGCCCTGGCTCGCGAGCACGCGGTAATCGAGGTACTCGAGTTCGGCCGGTGGCAACTCCTCTCGCTCCTCGGCCTCCGTATCGACACCCGGGCCCACCGCCGGGAGCTTGATTCCCATGGTGGGTGCTAGCGACCGGGTCAATTATAATTTTTCACTCGGGTGTTACGAGAGGTCTCCCGACGGTCGCGTCGAACCTCGGCGTTCGCACGCGGTTCCGGGCGTGGTTCGACGCCTCCGGTTCGAGCGAATACGACGCTCGTCGAACCCAGCGTCGTGATATGTCTACCACACCGGAACGTCCCCACCGGTCGTCGAGAAACTACACCGGTTAGTGAGGTCAGTTCGACTGAACTGTTCGGCCGACAGGTGCCTGTTGCGCCGTAGACGGCTCACCGCTCGCGCCGGACGTTTACCGTGTCATACACGAATTATGATGTCCAATCTGAGCTAGGTGTTTTTATTTACCTAGTTTTGTAATAAATCAATAAGGTTAACACCTATGAGGTGCCGCCTCTATGACGATTCTGGCGGTGTCGGATGGATATCAATCCACACACACGAGAGAACACATGAGTGCACCACAGATAACGACGGAAGACAGGGAGGGACTCACGCGCACGCTCGGCGTCGGTGAGTCCGACGTCGGCGAGCGGCCGACGCTCTCTCAGTTGCGAGGGACGATCGACGCCGAGGCTGACGACTCGTTCGCGTCGATGGGCGAGGCGATCAGGGCGGAGCTCTCGGGACGGCTCGACGCGTCGCTGCTCGCCGAGAGGCGGGAGGAGCTGGCGGCGCAGATCGAACGGCTCCCCGAGGTACGGAACGTGGGGATTCCGGCGGGGGAGTCCGAGCCGGATCGGCTCTACCGGGAGGTGATCGAACCGGGCTGGGACGTCTACCACCACCTGGCGGACGTCGGCTTCTTCGAGAGCGTCGAGGAGGCGCTCCCGCGCTTCACTCCCGACCACATCGAGACGACCGCCCACGAACTGATCCGGGCGGAGCCGCTCTCGGGGACGCTCTCGGGGATGGGCTTCGACGAGCACGAGCAGATGGTGCTCGTGATGAACGTGGTGAACAACAACACCCGGCTCGCACGGTGGGTGCCCACGAAGGACATCCCCTCCGGCGTCGGCTTCGACGTCGACCACGTTCCGCCACTGCCCCAGCGGGCGATGGGCGGGACGCTGCTGTGGGTCAACGCGCTTGACGTCCACCTCTGGCAGAGCAGGGTGCTCGTCACCGAGAAGATCCTCGACGACGCCTTCTGGGACACGAAGGCGATGCTCGGGGGGCTCTCGATGATGACCGAGGCAGCACACGACGTCGCTGCGGGCGAGTCGCTGACCGACGCACAGCTGACCGCGGCGCTCTCGGCGAGCGCCGCGATCATGATCGTCAACCAGGAGGAGATCTGCAAGGACGCCTTCTGGATCACCGAGGAGATGCGCGCTCCCTCAAAGGCGCGATAACACACTATGGCAATAGAAGAAGACAGGGCCATCAAGGCCGCAATGGACACGGTCGTACGGGAGACGGACAACGGCTACCGGGTGCTCGGCGCGCCCGAACAGTCGGTCACACACCAACACGACATCGACCGGATCCCCGAGTTCGACGTCACGGAAGAGATGCTGAAGGGCTCGGGCGACGACCCCGAGGCGTGGCTCGTCTACGGGAAGAACTACGAACAACACCGCTACACGACGGCGGGCGTGATCACGCCCGAGAACGTCGCCGACCTCGAACTCGAGTACGAGATGTCGGTCGGCTCCGGGTCGAGCATGGAGGGCTCGCCGCTGATCGTCCCGGGCGACCCGCCGATCATGTACCAGTCGAACGGGCCGAACCACATCAAGGCGATCGACCCGCGCGAGGGCGACGTGCTCTGGAGCTTCACCTACGCGGTGCCGTCGGACGTCGTCCTCTGCTGTGACGACAACAACCGTGGACCCGCCGTCTTCGAGGACAAAGTCTACATGACGACGCTCGACTCGGGTGTCGTCGCCCTGAACCGCTACACCGGCGAAGAAGAGTGGTACGCGAGCACCGCGGACCACGAATCGGGCTACTCCGCGACCTGGGCGCCGCAGGTCTACGACGGCAAGGTCTTCACCGGCAGCGCCGGCGGCGAGTACGGCGTCCGCGGCTTCCACACCGCGCTCGATGCCGAGACCGGCGACGAGGTCTGGTACACCCACACCTCGCCGGAGGAGGAGTGGGTCGGCGACAGCATCGAGCAGTCGTGCTGTACGAACTGGATGGGCGCGACCGTCGACACGGAGAAGGGCCGGCTCTACCTGCCGATGGGCAACCCGGGACCGGACTTCGACGGCTCCGTGCGACCCGGGCCGAACCGCAACAGCTGCGGGACGCTCTGTCTCGACATGGAGACCGGCGAGCGCCTCTGGTTCTTCCAGGAGTCGCCACACGACGTCTGGGACTACGACTCGGCCTGTCCGCGCGTGCTGATCCGCGAGATGGAGGTCGACCACCGCGAGCAGACGATCGACGCCGTCGTCAGCGCGGGCAAGACCGCCTGGTCGTACACGCTCGACGCCGACACGGGCGAACTGATCGAGCGCAGCCAGCCGGGTGTGCAGCAGCTGAACATGTACACGATGATCCCGCACATCGACGAGGGCCGACGCATGCCGTTCATGCCCGGCGCGATGGGCGGCAACGACTGGCAGCCCCCGGCGTACAACCCCGACACCGGCCTCGTCTACTACAAGATGCACAACTCGCCACAGGAGGCGTGGTGGCGCTTCGAGGAGTACGAGGAGGGCAAGAAGTACTGGGGCGGCATCTTGGAGGACGAGACCGAGTCGATCCCCGACGGCTACAACGGCCACATCGGCGCGGTGATCGCGATCGATCCGGAGACAGGCCAGCGGGTCTGGCGCGACTGGATCGACAGCGACATCTACCTCTGGGGCGGGATCCTCACGACCTCCACAGGTCTGACCTTCGCGGGCAACCAGAACGGCGAGATGGTCGGCTACGACGCCGAGACCGGCGACCGGCTCTGGGAGTTCGACACCGGCGAGACGCCGATCTCCGGCGACCCGGTCAGCTGGTACGACCCGGGCGAGGAGAAACAGTACCTCGCGATCCAGGTCGGCGGCAGCGGCTGGCTCCGCCGCGGCAAGCGTGACGACCGCCTGATGGTCTTCTCGATGGAAGCCTGAGGACTCGACACACCGTTTTTTCGCCGCATCACCGAGGAGCCGCCGGCACTCTCCGATCGCGTTCAAAACGCAGTAGACGGTCGTGAGCGCCCGCGTCGACCGGCCGCTGTGACCCCGACTCCTGACCGGCGTCCTCGGGCTGTTCGCGGCGACTCCCGGACGAGACGGCCGACCAGCTCGAACGGCTCGCGGTCGAGCGACGTTCCGTTCGCGACCGGGGCACCGCGGGGAGGAGCGAGCCACCGTTCGGATCAGCCGTCGAGCGTCGGCTCGGCGACGAGCACCAGGTACGGCTCCTTTCCGTCCGGCCGCTCGACCCGTTCGAGAGACCCGATCGAGAACCCCGCCTCGAGGACCCGCTCGCGCCAGTAGCGCTCGGGGTCGTCCTCGATCCCCTCGGGCGTGAGCGGCAGTTCGAGGA
>SKWB01000041.1 GCA_007129135.1 Halococcaceae archaeon
AACGAACTGCTGACGGTGCCGAACTCACAGCTCGCCGACGGCGTCGTGAAGAACCCGGTCGCGAACGACAGGCTCCGGCTGAAGTTCGACTTCGGTATCGGCTACGACGACGACATCGACCAGGCGACCGAGATCATCGTCGAGGAGGCACGCGAGCACCCGGAGATCATGGACGATCCCGCACCGTCGGTGCGCCTCACCGAACTCGGCGACTCCGACGTCGGGCTGCAGTCGCGCATCTGGGTCGAAGACCCCAGCAGAGCGGACTTCGTCCGTACCCGCGCGGAGTACGTCCAGTCGGTCAAAGAGCGCTTCGACGAGGTCGGGATCGACATCCCGTACCCATACCGGAACCTGGACGGCGAGGTCGTCGTCAGGAACGTCGCCGAGGAGGTCGTCGGCGGCGTCGGCGGGGGCGCCGAGTGAGCAGGCCCCGGGTTTAGGCGGTTCACGCCCCTCTCCTCGTGCGTGCCTACAGAGTACGACGAGTTCATCGACCGAGTCCGCGGACAGGCGAACCTCGAATCGGACGAGGAGACCGAACACGTGACGATCGCCGTCCTCTCGACGCTCGGAGAGCGGCTCTCCGAGGGGCTGGTTCGGGACCTCTCGGACGAACTGCCCGAGGGTGTCGACGAGATGCTCACCGACACGGGTGTGAGCGAGGCGCGCTCCGTTTCCGCCGGGGAGTTCGTCGAGCGGGTCGGAGAGCGCGAGGACGAGACCGATGCCGTGGAGGACGACGACGCCCGTCGCCACGTCCAGGCGGTCTTCCTCGCGGTCTCGGAGGCGCTGAGCGACGAGTCGTGGTCGGACCTCGACGACCAGCTTCCGGCGGAGTACGGCGAGCTCTACACGGTTCCGGGACAGGCCGAATGACGACCGCGAGGGTCGAGTCAGTCCATCAGGTGACGCCGGACGTGACGCAGTTCCTCCTATCGGTCGACGGAGAGATCGACTACGAGCCGGGTCAACACACGACGATCCGGTTCGTGGAGGAGGGCGAGGAGGTCGTCAGGCCGTACACGGCGACCTCGCTTCCCTCCCCCGACCGCTTCACGCTCGCGATCCGACGCTACGACGACGGCACCGCCTCGGTCTACATGCACGAGCGCGAGGTCGGCGACGAGATAGAGATCGGTGCGTTCGAGGGGAACCTCACGCTCCGAGAGCCGACCGCGAACGTCGCGTTCGTCGCGACCGGCACCGGAATCACGCCGATGGCGGCGCTCGCCAAACAGCACCTCGAGGTCGGTGAGGGCGAGACCCGGCTCTTCTTCGGCGAGAGCACCGAGGAGGACCTCATCTACCGGGAGACGCTCGACCAGCTCGCGGCCCAGAACGAGCGTTTCGAGGCGCTCTACTCGCTCTCGGAGCCGGGAGAAGCGTGGACCGGTCCGAGCGGTCACGTCCAGGAACACCTACCGAAGGAGCTCGGAGAGCTCACCGACTGGCACTTCTACGTCTGTGGCGTCCCCGGGATGGTCGTCGAGACGAAGGAGCTACTCGCCGAGGAGGGCGTACCCGACGACCAGGTGTTCTCGGAGGGGTGGGAAGAGGGTGACGTCGAGGAGTGACACCCCCTGGCGACGAGCTTCGAGCGGTCCCGTGGCGTTCGGAGCGATTCTATGATCCTCGGATCGGGTTTCTCTTCGTGTAGACGAGGACGAGGAGCAGGTCCACCGGAGAGCGTGCCAAACCGAGCTGCCAGCGGTGAACACCCTCCGAGGAGGGAATCACCTTCGTCGGTTGCGGGTCGGCTCCGGACCCACTCGCCTCGGACTCGGTGATCACCGGGACAGCCACCGGTTCGTACTCGACCATCGAAGCGGGGGTTGGCGAGGTCTCGTCTCTCATTACTGTGTCGGACGTGCCGAGCGCGCCGTTGCCTGCCGAGAAGGTCGTCAAGCCGCGGTCCGGTTTCGGTGTCGCCGTCGGCGGGTGTGCACGTCTCGAAGCCGCAGCGACCGAGACGGGGTGTCTGTCGTCACCGAGCGCTCGCCGCGGGAGTTTCGAGGTGAAAGCGCAGAGTGGTATCCTCGAAGACGAGGGTTCGTGTGAGTATCCGGGTGATGTCGGGAGTTTACCGTGTCGAGCGCTAGTACGTGTCATGGACGTCGTTCTGAACGAGTCGACGGAGACGGTGCACAGACGCAAAGCGGGTGGGTCGGATCGACACACCGTATGTGGGATCACGCGCAGCCTCGACCCCGAGACGTTCCAGACGATCTCGGTCGAACTCGCGGCGACGGAGTACGCCGCCGACAAGTGCGGTCGGTGCTTCGACGGCGAGGGCGGCTACTAGGCGATCGGTTCGTCGTCGACGGTCGGGACATCGATCACGGATCGACGGGTCCACTACCGAATCGGCGCACGGTACCCATCACGCCGGGCCATCGACCGACGTCGATAGCGGGGAACGAGGACGGGTTCGACCAACCGATCCCGGGACCGTCCGAGGAGTCGTCCCCGCCGGTCGCTGTCTGACTGGTGGTTTCACCCCGAAACCCCAGGTCTATCCTCTCCGATCGACCTCCCACCCCCGACTGGCCTTTCCGAAACCGTGCGAGATACACGGCAGCTATTCACCGCCTCTCGACGGCCGAACCAGCCCGTTCGATCTATGCGCTCTCGTCTCCCGATCGCCTCCCCATCAGGTCGCCGGCGTGACGTTCTGGTTCAACCGGAACACGTTCTCCGGGTCGTACTCGGTCTTCACCTCGACGAGTCTGTCGTAGTTCTCCCGATATGCGAAGCGCTCCCGGCCGGTCTCCTCGCTGATGAAGTTCGTGTACGTGCCGTCGGTCGAGTACTCGACGAGTGCGTCGTGGCTCTTACCCGCCCACTCGACGCACTCTTCGTCCTGCTCCTGGTCGTCCCAGCGTACCTGGACGTTCACGAGGAACTCCGCGTCCCGGTGCGGGTAGGCGGTGGCGTCGGCGGGGACCCGGGACATGGCCCCGCCCATGTGGGCCATGGCGACCTTGGTGTCGTCCGTGGGCCGCGACAGCCCGTATTCGAGAGCGGTGTCGATCATCTCGTCGGTGACCTCCGTGAAGTTCAGCGACTTCCAGTAGTTCCGCGCGCCCGACGCGTTGGCCGCGTCGAAGAACCGTTGCCACCTCGCGTACGACCGCACCGCGACGTTGTCCCCGAGGGGGTCGCCGAACTCGAGGAGCGGGTCGACGAGCGACCACCCCTCCTCCGGATCCCCGGCATAGACGGGGAGGACGGCGACCACCGGGTCCCCGTGGTGAGCCTCGGGGATGAACGGCGCCGGGGGCGCCGTGAGCACGACGACCCAGACGGTGAGTTCGTCGGGAACCTCCGCGACGTAGTCCCGCCAGTGGCGAACGACCGCCTGGGCATCCGCCACACGATGGACGATCAACCCCGCCAGGACCTCCGGGCCGACCTCGTGGAGGTCGAACTCCAAGGAGGTGACGATCCCGAAGTTGCCACCGCCGCCCCTGACCGCCCAGAACAGGTCGGGACGGTCGTCCTCGCTCGCGTGCAGTAACTCGCCGTCGGCGGTGACGACGTCGACCGAGCGGAGGTTGTCGATCGTCATTCCGTACGTTCGCGAGAGATAGCCGAAGCCCCCGCCGAGGGTGAGCCCGGCGATACCGGTCTCGGAGACGAACCCGAGCGGCGTGGCGAGCCCGAAGGCCTGCGTCTCGTGGTCGACGTCCGCCAGGGTCGCTCCCGGTCCGACGCGAGCCGTCCGGGTCGCGGGATCCACGCGAACCGCGCTCATCCCGGAGAGGTCGATAGTGAGTCCGTGGTCACAGACCGCGTTCCCTGCCACGTTGTGTCCGTTCCCCTTCACGCCGATCGGCAGCCCGTGTTCGCGGGCGACGTTCACCGCTGTGATGACGTCGGCGGTGCCGGCACAGCGGGTGATGACGGCCGGGTGTTTCTCGATCATGGCGTTCCATACCTCGCGTGCCTCGTCGTAGCCCTCGCCACCGGGCCGGAGGACGTCACCGTGGATCTCGTCCTCGAGCGTCTCGTACGCCGATTCAGCGAGCGTGGGTTCACCCGTCATCGGCCCGACCTCCCTACCGAATAGCCGCCACTTCTCAGGTCGGGACTGCCGTGGTCGGCCGTCCGAAGGCCGTCGCCGCGGACTGTATCGCCACGCGACACGGTCCGATTCCTCGCTCGATCTGAGGATGCTCTCGCTCGGGTTTTCCCGCCGAGTGAGCGGACGTCGATACCCTCTTTGACCGCGATTTCGTTCCTCATTGTCGTAGGCCTCCTGTGGGGTGCTCGTGACGCCTTCTTGAATCGGAAGTCCGTCTCGGCCGTCTCACACGGTTTTTTTACACCCACAAGTACAGCTTCGCCGGATTGGCGCATAACTTCACGTGACAGGCCGTTGCCCACACAGGCTTCGACGTTCACACCGTGTACATTGATCAATCGGTGAACGCGTCGATCAGTTCGTGAACGCGTCGGTCCCGACCGGGGTCGCGTCGGCCCAGTACCGGTCGAACGTCGACTCCGCCCACTCACGGACGGCATCGGCATCGCTCTCGATCAGCGCGGTCGGCGAGCCATCCTCGTCGGCCAGCCGCAGGTTCACCGGTCCCTCGGAGCCGAACACGATGTACGGGATCTCCCCCTCGAAACGACGGTACTCGACCCGACCGGAGTCGAGCATCTCTCGGGAGTAGCGCGACAGCTCCGGGTCGTTCCTGAGCACGTCGAGGACCTCCGTCGTGAACACCCACTCGAACGTGATCTCCTCGTTCGCCACGTGTCGCGAGCAGGATTCGAGAAAGAGTCGGGTGATGGCGAACGAGAACGACCAGAACCGACCGCCCTCTTCGAACAGGCGGACGTGCTGTGAGAGCGGGGCGGACGCGTTCGCTCGACTCACGGCCGTGATCTCCGCGTCGGCCAGCTCGCCGATCTGAAACCCGTACTCCTCGTCCGGAAACCATCGATAGACCTCACGGAGCCGCCGCTCGGCTGCCATCATCTCACTGAACGCCTCGTACTCCTCGAGCACCCAGGCACCGAGTGGCGTGATATCGCACACCCGTCCCTCCTGAGTGATCCAGTTGCGCCCATCCAACTCACCGAGGATGCGCCCGAGGGTCACTCGGGAGACACCGACCTTCGTAATTAGCGCGTCCCGAGCGTGGCGACCACCGGTCAAACACCGCAGGAGAGCCACGCGGTTCTCCGAGTTCGCGAGAAAGGCGATATCGTCGTCCGAGGGGTTCATCGTCGGCTCTCTCTTGGTAGTTAGTACCACACCCGCATATACTGTACGACGGGTTCGAACGTCCGATGGAGGTGCGTGCGCGCGTCGATTCGAGAGGTAGCTATTCGACGAGAGTGTCTGTATCTCTCGCGCTGGTCCTGTCGGATTCTCTCCCGTGGAGTGTGCCGAGGCGACTCACCACTCGGCGGTCGAAGCTCACCCGAGCGCGTCGGCGGTACAGGTCAGGACGAGCCACCCGCTCGCGAGCGGTCGATGACGTATGAATGAGACGGACGCCCGGGGTTGCCCGGCGTTCCGGTGCGGGTAGTCCCGGTCACCTCCTCCACCCCGCGACCCATCGAGCGACGGCTGTCCAGCGGTGGGCTGC
>SKWB01000232.1 GCA_007129135.1 Halococcaceae archaeon
CGCGTGGGCGTTCTCCCCGGTGCACGTGATCGTTCCCTGGAAGCGTCCTTTCGCCGCCGTACAGACCGCGAGGTCCGTCGGCTCCCCGACGATCACACCGTCGGCCCGTTCGGGGAGCCCGTCCCTGACGAGCGCTGCGGCCCCGCGGGAGAGCACCTCCTCGTCCGGTGTCACCGCGAGCGTCACGGTTCCCCGTGGATCGCTCTCGAGAAACGCTGCCAGCATCGCGGCGAGCGGCCCCTTCGCGTCACAGGAGCCCCGTCCCCGGATCACGCCCTCGTCCCGCTCGTAGGGGACGTGTGGCGGGACCGTGTCGACGTGTGTGTTGAGGACGACGTGTGGCGAGCCGACCCCGCGCGTCGCGAGCACGTTCCCCGCCCCGTCGACCGCCGGGTCGACCCCTGCCTCTCGAAGCGTCCCGCAGAGCAGCCCCCGCATCCCGTCGACCGACTCGTGCGAGGGCTCTCTCACCGCGCGCTCCAGAAACGCGATCGGATCGACGCTCATTCCACCGCCATCCCCGCACCTGGAACGGAACAGTCGACGCGCCCGTCGTACGCCACCGGGCCTCGGAGCGTCGCCGCGCCGTCCCCGTCCACCGTGACGACGAGGTCGCCGCCCGGGGGCGAGACCGTCGCCCGCTCCACGTCACTCAGTCCGAGCCGCTGGGCCGCCGCGAGCACCGCCACCGCACCCGTCCCACAGGCGAGCGTCTCGCCCTCGACCCCGCGCTCGAACGTCCGCTGGTCGAACTCGTCCTCAGTACCTGCCGCGACCGTCACGTTCGCCCCCTCGGGGAAGAGCTCGCTGTGTCTGATCGGCGGTGCCATCCCCGCCAGGTCCACTGCGTTTACGTCCTCGACGAAGACGACGGCGTGCGGGACGCCCGTGTTCAGCGCCGTCACCTCGTATCCCTCGACTACCTCGGCGATCAGCGGCTCCTCGCGCGCGAGCGGCACGCCCTCGGGATCGAACCGTACCTGCCCCATCCCGATCTCCGCCTCGTCCTCGCCCACGAGCGCCGGCCGAACCCCCGCGGGCGTCTCGATCAGTATCTCGGTCCCGTGATCGAGCCCGAGCCTGTCGGCGGTCCAGGCGGCGACACACCGCGCGCCGTTGCCGCACATCTCCGCCGTGCCGCCGTCGGGCTGGTAGAGCGTCATCTCGACCCGCGGCGGATCGCCGTCGCGCGCGTCGAGGACGAGCACGCCGTCGACGCCCTCGCGCTCGCAGCTCTCGGCCGCGAACGTGCTCCACGGTGCGGAGCGATCCCTTCTCGCGACGAGGAAGGCGTTGCCCGCGCCGTGGTACCGATCCAGGCTCAGAGCCACGACGCCTCACGCTCCAGCCTGGTGACGTCGCTCGTCGTCTCCCGCCGTCGGTCGACCGTGCTGTTCGAGCCGTCGACCGCCACGGTCGCGGGCCGAGGCCGCGAGTTGTACTGGCTCGCCATCTCGTAGCCGTAGGCCCCGGCGTTGCCGATCGCGAGCAGGTCGCCGCGCTCCGGCCGCGGGAGGTCGCGCCCCTCCCCGAGGACGTCCGCGCTCTCGCAGATCGGTCCCGTCACGGTCGCCGAGACCGTCTCCCGTGCCTCCGCGTCCGGGGCGAGGCTCGCGATCTCGTGGTAGGCGTCGTAGAGCGCCGGCCGGGCGAGCGTCGTCATCCCGGCGTCGACGCCGACGATCACCTCTCCCTCGACGGGCTTCACGGTGTTCACGCGGGTGAGGAGCACGCCGGCGTCCGCGACGAGGTACCGACCCGGTTCGACGACGAGCGTCGCCTCGACCTCACCGAGCGCCTCTCTCGTGGCCTCCGCGACGGCCGCCAGATCGATCGGCTCCTCGTCCTCCCTGTACGGCACGCCGAAGCCGCCACCGACGTCGACGAACTCCAGGTCGACGGGGACCGATCGGGCGAGCTCGCCCATCCGCGAGACGAGTTCGCGGTGGCTCTCGAGCTCCTCGCCGGAGACACCGCTCCCGACGTGGGCGTGCAGGCCGACGACGTCGAACCCCTTCTCGGCCGCCTCCGCGACGACCGTCTTCGCCCGGTCGTAGGGGACTCCGAACTTCGCGTCCGCCCCCGTCCTGACCTTCTCGTGGTGGCCGGCGCCGACGCCGGGGTTCACCCGGACGCAGATCCGCCCCCAGTAGCCCCGCTCGTCGAGCCGGTCGACCGTGTCCTGCGCGCCGACGGTGATCGTGAACCCCGGATCGTTCCGCCCGGTCGCGATCGCGAGGTCGAGGTCCTCCTCGGGCGGGTTGACCGCCGTGTACTGCACCCGGTCGGGGGGAAACCCGGCATCGAGCGCGCGCTCGACCTCACCCGCGGAGGCACACTCGACGCCCGCACCGCAGCCCTCGAGCGTCCTGAGCACCGTCCACGCGGTGTTCGCCTTCGCTGCGTAGTGGACCTCAGCATCGGAAAACGCCGACGCGAACCGGTCGTAGTTCTCGCGGACCCGTTCGAGGTCCTGGACGTACAGCGGCGTCCCGTTCGTGTTCGCCAGTCCCGTCAGCCGAGAGGCGTCCCAGTCGGCGAGCCGTCTCACTCGCTGGCTCACGACCGCAACGCCTCCTCGCGCTCGGTCGCCTCCACCGTGCTCGCCTCGATGTCGAGCGCGACCACCGCGGGCTTGTACGCCCCGCCCGGAAAGAGGTCGTGCTCGCCGAGCGAGGACTCGACGAACCGGGTGAACGCCCGCCGTTCGGGCGGGAGTTCGCCGTAGCGTATCTCCTCTTCGACCAGGTCGTAGATCGGGATCCGAGGCGAGAGAAGCGTGTTCTCCGCGACGACGCTCCCCGCGCCGACGACGAACCCGCTCGTCACGCGACAGCCCGCGCCGAGCGAGACGCCCTCTTCGACGATCACGGGGGTGTTCTCGACCGGTTCGAGCACGCCGCCGATCAGCGTGTTCGCCCCGATCTTGACGTTATTCCCGATCTGCGCACAGGAGCCGACGGTGTCACAGGAGTCGACGAGCGTCCCGTCGCCGACGTGTGCGCCGATGTTGACGAACGCGGGGCTCATTAGGATCGCGTCGCCGCCCACGTACGCCCCGCGCCGGATCACCGTCCCGTCGGGCGTGTTTCGCGTGCCGCGTTCGGCCAGGTCGTCGGTTCTGCGAAGCGGGAGCACGTCGTAGTAGGTGACGCCGCCGTACTCCCTGGGTTCGGTCGTGGAGAGCCCGAACGTGAGCAGGACGCCGCGTTTGACCCACTCGTTGGCCTGCCACTCCCCGTCGCGTTCCTCGGCGGCCCGGATCTCGCCCGCCTCGAGCGCGTCGAGGAACGCCTCGATCGTCGCTCGCTCGTCCGTCCCCACCTCGGCGGCCGTGAGTCCCCCCTCCGAGCGCTCCCACAGCGCCTCGACCTCCGCCTCGAGTGTCCCGTTCATACGGATTCGTCCGTCATCAGGTCGGAAAAATCATACCATCCCGGCGAACGTGGTGCGAGCCAGACCGCCGCGTCGAGCGCGCCCTCCGCGAACACCCGCCGACTCTCGGCGCGGTGAGTGAGTCGAAGCTCCTCCCCGCCGCCCGCGAGCAGGACCTCGTGCTCGCCGGTGATCGTCCCTGCCCTGCGAGCGTGAACGCCCACCTCGCCCGTTTCGCGCGGCGCCTCGCCCTCGCGGCCGTGGACCCGTCCGGTCGTCTCCCGTGCCGACTCGATCCCCTCTAGCAAGCGGTTCGCGGTGCCGCTCGGGGCGTCCCGCTTTCGCTTGTGGTGGGTCTCCGTGAGTTCGATATCGTACCCCGGGAGCGTCGCCGCCGCCTCGCGCACGAGCGCGGACATGACGTGGACCCCCCGGGAGAAGTTCGCCGCCGTGAGCACCGGAACCGACTCGCTGGCCGCCCGGAGCCGCCCTTTCTCGCGCTCACTGAACCCGGTCGTCCCGACGACGCAGGGCACCCCGACTTCGGCAGCGGTCTCGACGTAGCCGACGCTCGCCTCGGGGACGGTGAAGTCGACCAGGGCGTCGACGTCGTCACCCGAGACGGATCGGAGGCTCGCTGCCGGTTCGACGACGACCCCCTCCCGCTCGGTTCCGCCGGCACTCTCGCTCACGGCGTGCCCGACGGTGACGTTCTCGCGTGCGCTCGCGGCGCGGAGGACTTCTCGACCCATCGCGCCGGTCGCACCGGTCACCGCGAGCCGCGTCATCCGATCACCGGCTCCGGCGTGGGTGCGCTCTCGAGATCGGAGAGCACCCCCTCGAGCCGTTCCCTCGTCGTCTCGGTCGGTCTGGTGAGCGGCAGTCTGAGATCCGGACGGCAGTGGCCTCGCATCGCCATCGCCTCCTTGACCGGTATCGGGTTCGACTCGGCGAACAGGACACGCATCAGCGGGCCGAGTTCGTGGTGCCACTCGCGGGCACGCTCGTAGTCGCCCGCGAGCGCCGCGCCGACCATCGCGCAGGTCCGCTCCGGTTCGACGTTCGCACAGACGCTGATCGTCCCCCGTCCGCCGATCGAGAGCGTCGGCAGCGTCAGCGCGTCGTCGCCCGAGAGGATCGAGAAGGACTCCTCTTGCGTGCGCTCGACCACCTCGCCGATCAGCCCGAGGTCGCCGCTTGCGGCCTTGTAGGCCACGACGTTCTCGTGTTCGGCGAGGCGGACGGTGCTCTCGACGTCGATCGACCGGCCCGTCCGCCCCGGAACGTTGTAGACGATCTGCGGGAGGTCGACCGCGTCGGCGACCGCGAGGTAGTGCGCTTCCATCCCCTCGGGTTCGGGGCGGTTGTAGTACGGCGAGATGAGTAGCAGTCCGTCCGCGCCGGCGTCCGCGGAGCGCTCGGAGAGTTCGAGTGCCTCTCGCGTGTTGTTGCTCCCGCTGCCGGCGATGACGGGGACGTCGTCGACCGCATCGACGACCGTCTCGACGACCTCGACGTGTTCGTCGTGCGTGAGTGTGGCGGACTCGCCGGTCGAGCCGACCGGGACGAGGCCATCGACGCCCGCTCGTTCTAAGCGCTGGGCGTCGGCTGCGAGTGATTCGTGATCGATACTGCCGTCTTCGGAGAAGGGCGTCACCATCGCGGGGTAGACGCCCTCGAACGTGCGGTCTGTCATTGCTGTGTGGGTTTCGGTTTCGCAGGTGTGGTGGTCGCGCGGTGCCCGGGGACGGCCCGCGACGAGGTCGCCACGCTCGCCGGGAGCCTCACGCCGCGCGTTTTTTGGAGAAGAGTGACGCCACGCTCTCCGGTACCGCGAGCGACGGGCGTGGCGACCGGCGCATGCGAGGCCGTACACCGGCATCCGACTTAGGGGTTGCGAGTCGGCCGCGGCGGGCTCGACCCATCCTCCGGTCTGCTGTCGGTCCGTACCGGTCGGACCGGCCCCGTCGATCGATTGGAGCGCTCTACCGCTCTAGCGGTCCGTCTCAGAAGCTAAAGCGCGCTTCCAGGACGAACTCGCCGTCGGCGTCGAAGAGCCGGACCCGGTCCGCCTCGCGGTTCCACACCTGTGTCGACTGCCCCCAGTAGAGGTTCTCCCCGTCGTCGCTCCCCTCGCCCGTCCAGATCCGGACCGAGGAGCCGGGCTCCAGGACGAACTCCGGGAAGACGAA
>SKWB01000067.1 GCA_007129135.1 Halococcaceae archaeon
ACGAGCACGTGAACGCGCTGGGCGAGCGCCTGCGATCGGGGCTCGTCGAGATCGTCGCGGACCAGGCACCCTCCTACACCGTCGCCGGGACCGACAGCATGTTCAAGGTGATATTCACGCGAGAGGGAGCCGCCCAGGACGGTCCCTGTGCCGCGGGCTGCGTTCAGGACCCCGAGTGTGCGTGTTACGAGGCGTGTCCGAAGACGGGGACGGCGACCGCGGGCGCGGAGACGGACCGGTGGCGTCGGCTCTTCTACCACGAGATGAAAGAGCGGGGAGTGTTGCTGAGCCAGAACCAGTTCGAGTCCCAGTTCGTCGGCTACGGTCACACCGAGGAGGACGTCGAGACGACGCTCGAAGCCTACAAACACGCGCTGTAGATCGAACTCACCGGCGTTCGCGTTCGCTCCACACCGCACGCTGGAGACACTGCCGTTCTCGGTGCCGTTGACCGTCGATGTCGGAATCTCCGGCCGCTCGCTGGACGGGGCGATCCGACGCTCGACTCCAGGCTGGTGCTCCCGCCGACCTCTCTCGGACTCGCGTTCCTCGCCCTCACGGCGTCGGTCTTTCACCCGGATCTCGCGGTCTACTACCTGAGCCGGTTTTGCCGGTCGACCCTCACTCGCACGTCGTCGCCCGCGATGTCCGCAGACGCAAGTGCGACGACCAAGTGTCCGAGCGCCGAACATGCAGGTGCGATGGCACACAACTTCACCGAGGACGACGAGGGCAAGAAAGTCGTAGACGAGGCCGGCGAGGAAGTCGGCGTCGTAACGAACGTCGAGCACGGCACCGCGCACGTCGAACCCGACCCCGGGATCACCGACACGATCAGCGCCAAACTCGGCTGGGGTGACCGCGACGAGGACACGTACCCGCTGCAGGAGGAGTCGGTCGAGTCCGTCACCGACGACGAGGTCCGACTCGGCTCCCTCGACACGGGCACGACCGGAACGGCCGGCACCCACTAGGCTATCGCGCCGCGGTCTCGAGTTTTTTCACGCAGCAGGTTGGGGAACGACCGGTGGAGACCGATCCATAGACGGAAACGGCGGCCGGGATCGAACGCGGGGAGATACACCTAATACATACGAAGACGTATAATACGTATGCCGATCGACATCGAAACGTTCGAATCCGCCCCGGAGGATCGTCTCAGGCGGAGCGATACGACCAACGCCGAACGGGTCATGCGATTTCTCGGAGCGAACCCCGACCAGGCGTTCACCCAAGGGGAGATCAGTGAACGGACCGGTGTGAAGACCGGGAGCATCAGCGTTGTCCTCTCGCGTCTGGAGAAAAGGGGACTCGTTCGTCACCGCGGGCACTACTGGGCGCTCGGCGAGGAGGCCGATCTCTCGTCGTACACGGATCTGGGCGAGAGTACCCGTACCGCCAACGAGCGGTTCGGCGAGGAGGACATGGACGAGTGGCTGGAGTACGCGGTCGACGAGGACGAGCAGTGAGCTACACCGTCGGCTGTAACCCTGCGAAGACTCTCGACGTCACGGGTGATCGATACGCTTGAACGACGGACAGCCGACGGTATACGCCAGAGGCGACGCCGTCTGGGGGCCGGACCCGTTCAAAACCACCGAGGCTCCCCGGCCCTGGCTGATCCTCAATAACGACGGGCACCCGTTTCTCGGTGAGGAGTACATGACCGTCACCCTGACCACGACTCCACACGACGGGACGGTCCCTATCGACGACGCCGACTGGGTCGACGGTGGTATGCCGCGACGAAGCTACGCCTCACCGTGGTCGATCGCCTCTCCGAAACACGAAGCGCTCGTCCGCCGCCAGGGTCACCTCCGGGAAGCGTTCGTTCGTCGTGTGATCGAGGCGACGTGGGCGTACCTCGAACCACCGTCGACCGACGAGTAGCACGGGTTCGCTCCCGATCAGCCGAGGACGTTCCCCGTCCACCGGGCGATCGGGTCCCCGGTCCGCTCCATCCACCCGAGCAGGCGTCGCTCGTGCTCTCGCCGCACCCCCGCGTACGCCGGGTGGTCGACGAGGTTCCGGAGCTCGTGGGGATCGGCGTGCAGGTCGTAGAGTTCGTTTCTATCAGGAGAGTTGTAGACGAACTTGTACTCCTCAGTCCGGACCATCCGCTGGCTGTAGAGGCCGAACTCGTCGCCGTGGTACTGGGCGTAGACCGATTCGCGCCAGTCTTCCGGCACTTCGCCGGAGAGCAGCGGCCGGAGGCTCCGACCGTGGACCTCGGGGACCGCCGCACCCGCGAGGTCGAGGAACGTCGGCATCAGGTCGACCAGCGAGACGAACGCGTCGCAGGTGCGGGATTCGACGCCGGCTCCCATCGCGGCGAGCGGGACGTGGTAGGTCTCCTCGTACATCAGCGGCCCCTTGTTGAACTGGCGGTGGCTGCCCGTGAAGTCGCCGTGATCAGAGGCGTGGAGGACGAGGGTCTCGTCCATCCCGTGCTCGGCGAGCGCGTCGAGGATCCGCCCGACCTGGTCGTCGATCAGCGTCACGAAGCCGAAGTAGCGAGCGACCGCCCGCGACCACGTCTCCCAGTCGAACTCCGCGACGCCCCTGTACTGGAGGTAGTTCTCGTGGACCTGGGGCTTCCCGTCGAACGTCTCGGCGAACGTCGGCCAGGGCTCGATCTCTCCCGGATCGTACATCGAGGCGTAGGGCTCCGGGACGACGTAGGGGTGGTGTGGGCCGAGGAAGTCGGTCCGGTGGAAGAAGGGCTTCTCACCGCTGCCCTCCGCGAGTCCCTCGATCCGTTCGATCGTCCGCTCGGCGAGGTAGTACGCCCGCGTGGCCTCGACCGGGACCGGCGTCTCCGCCGCGATGAGCGTCGGGTCCTCGTCGTAGTCGACCGTGATCGGGTCGATCAGCTCCGTCTCCTCCATCGGGTGGCCGAGGCGTTCTCGGTACTCTCGGAACGCCCGGTCGATGTCGTCGTGGTGGACGTCGCTGCCGCCCAGGTAGCGAAACCCGAAGTCGTCCGGAACCTGGTCCCGTCCCACGTGCCACTTCCCCAGATAGGTGTTCTCGTAGCCGGCCTCGGCCAGGCCCTCGCCGAGCGTCGGGAGATCGGGAGGGAAGTTCGGCTGGAGCGCGTCGGCCTCGTGGGAGTTGTTGAGCATCCCGTGGGCGTGCGGGAAGAGCCCCGAGAGCAGCGAGGCGCGGGCGCTCGTACAGATGCTGATCGGGGTGTACGCACGGGTGAACCGGATCCCCTCCTCGGCGATCCGATCGAGGTTCGACGTGTTCACCTCCAACCCGTCCGGTGCGGTGAGGTCGTAGCGCTCCTGATCGGTGAGCACCAACAGGACGTCCGGCCGATCGATCATACCGTTCCCTCGGGAGCGAGGGTCAAAGGTACCCGAGTTCCCGGAGCCGCTGTTCGGTCGCGTCGGTCATCTCCACCGAGCCGTCGGCCGCGGCGTGGTCGAACGAGTCGGCCCAGGCGTCGAGCGCGTCGCCGAGGTCCCGTGCGAGCGCACGCTCCTCCTCGGCGAGGTTCAACCGTTCCGCGGGGTCCTCGCGGAGGTCGTAGAGCTCGACCAGGCCGTCGGAGCCGCGGATCAGCTTGTGCTCTTCCGTTCGGATCGCACGCAGCGAGCGCTCGAACATCCCCTTCTCCGGGACCGACCCGAAACGCGCTTCGAGCGTCGCCCTGTCCGGCTGGGGCGAGACGTACTCCGCGATCACCTCGCTCCGCGGCTCGTCGTCACTCGTCGGGTGGAACGACCGGCCCTGGTACTGCTCGCGTGGGGCGTCGATCCCCGCCTCGTCCGCGAGCGTCGGCGGCAGGTCGACCAGCTGGACCAGCTCCTCGCGCCGGCTACCGCCGTCGAACGCGCCACCCGCCACCACGAGCGGGACGTGGATCGTCGTCTCGTAGAGGTTGTACTGGTGGCCGAACAGGCCGTGTTCGCCGACGTTCTCGCCGTGGTCGCTCGTCACGACGAGGACCGTGTCCTCCCACTCGCCGGCGGACTCGAGCGCGTCGCGGATCTCGCCAATCCGGTCGTCCAGGTAGGCGATCTCGCCGCGGTAGAGCGCACGGAGGATCCGAAACTCGTGCTCGGTGAGCGTGTACTCCTCCACGTCGAACGCCCGCGGGTCCTGCCTGACCGCGAGCGCCTCCTCGTAGCTCGTCCCCTCCGGTAACCGGTCCTCGACGTACTCGCGCGGCGGCCGGTAGTCGATGTGCGGCTCGATGCAGTTGACGAGCGCGAAGAAGGGTCGGTCGTCGGCTCTGGAGTCGAGCCACGAGCGAACCCGTTTCACCGTGCGCTTCGCGCCGTCGTCGCCGTACCGGTGGGTGTACTGGGCGTAGGCCGCGTTGAGCGCGTTCTTCACGGGGTTGCCCGAGAAGAGCTCCCGGCGGACGGCGCGGGTCTTCCCCGCGAGCGTCTTCTGGCGGATCACGTCGCCGAAGTCCGCACCCTCCTCGGTGAACTGCCAGCCCTTCTTGAGCGACTCGAAGCCCCGGTCGAAGCCGAACTCGGCGGTGATCCAGGTGTTGTTCGAGAAGCCGACGGTCTCGTAGCCAGCGCGCGAGAACGTCTCCGCGAGCGTCTCCAGTCCGGCGTCGAGGTAGGTGTGACCGCCGTGTGCGCCGTGTCTCGACGGGTAGGTGCCCGTAAGGAGCGAGGCGTGGGAGGGGAGCGTCCACGGCGCGGCCGAGAAGGCGTTCGTGAACTCCGATCCCTCGCTCGCGAGCCGCGAGAGCGTCGGCGTGAGTTCGGTCGCCGGGACCGTCTCCTCGGCTCTCGTGGTGTCCATCACCACGACGACCGCGTTCGTCCCCGTCATCGTCCTCCCGGGCCGCCCTCGCGTCCCGGTTCACGCCGACCGCCCCGGTTCCACCAGCCGTTATCACGTCCCGTCACACAGCGAGCGTGCATAGATCGATCGAACGACACGTGTGGGGATACCGGACTTGCTGGCGTGTGCAGGGCTCTCAGTCGGTGAGGTGTCCCGACGCGCCGTTTGCGAGCCACTCGAGCAGCGCGGTCACGGCCTCGGTATCCGGAAGCCGGTGCTCGGCGGCGGTCTCGCCGTCGCCGACGTGGACCGACACCCCCTCGTCGAGCGTCCGGAAGACCGACTCGTCGGTCGTGTCGTCGCCGAGGTAGGCCGTCGTCCACGGGTCGGGAGTCCGGTCCTGGAGCAGCGACACCGCCTGGCCCTTCTCCCACTCGACGGCCGGCCGGAGTTCGACCGACTGTTTCCCCGAGGCCGTCCTGATCCCCTCGCGCTCGTCGGTCTCGTGCCGGAGCAGCCGCCGCACCGACCGCGCGGTCTCCTCGCTCGCCTCGCGGTAGTGGACCGTCGCGGTGAGCCCCTTCCGCTCGACGAGCACCCGGTCGCCCATCACGGACTCGACCACGTCACAGAGCCGGTCGATCTCCCCCTCTCGCCGCTCCGCGATCGGGTGGGCGACCCGCCCGTCGCCCGTCTCCAGTTCCAGGCCGTGGTTTCCCGCGTACGCGATCCCGTCGATCCCGATTCGATCCCGGAGGTCCGAGAGCGCCCGCCCGCTGACGACGCCGACGCGCACCCGCTCGCGCTCGCCGAGCAGTCGGAGCGCCCGTTCGTTCTCCGTCGGGAGCGTCGGGGCGTCGGGGTCGGTCTCGATCGGCGAGAGCGTCCCGTCGAAGTCGGTACAGAACAGCAGGCCGCCGCCCCTGGAGAGCGCGCATTCGAAGGCGTCGTAGACGTCGTGACCCGTTCGTCCCTGCACGTCTCAGCCCCGGATCGTCGCGGCCGTCTCGAAGAGCTCGTCCATCCAGCTCTCGAGGTCGTTCTCGAAGACGACCCGACGCAGCGCGTCCATGCGCTCTTGTCGCTCCCTCGCGCCCATCCCGAGCGCCTCCTCGATCGCGTCGGCGAACGTCTCGGTCGCGTAGGGGTTGATCGAGACCGCCTGCTCGCCGAGCAGTTCGTGTGCACCGGCGAGTTCGCTCAACACGAGCACCCCGTTGCCGTCCACCTGCGCGGCGACGTACTCCTGGGCGACGAGGTTCATCCCGTCACAGACCGGGCTCACGAGCGCACAGTCGGCGTGGCGGTAGAGCCCGGCGAGCTCGTGCTCTCCGAGGTACTCCTCCAGGTGCACGATCGGTTCCCAGCCGTCTACCGCGAACCGGTGGTTGATCCGGGCGACCTCGTCCCGCACCGTGCGGCCCAGGCGCCGGTAAGCGGGGATCGTGGTCCGGCTCTCGGCGACCTTCTGGACGTACCTCAGCCGGCCACGCCGCTCGGGGTGACGCTCGAAGAGCCGTTCGAGCGCCGCCAGCCGCTCGGGGATCCCCTTCGTGTAGTCCAGCCGGTCGACCCCGACGGCGACCCGCTCGTCCGGCCCGATCCCGTGGTCCTCCCTGAACGAGTCCCAGAAGCCGTTCGGGACCGACCGCGCCTGCTCGTGACGCCGTTGGGCGTCGACCCCGAGCGGGAACGCCCCGACGGTCGTCGTCTCCCCTCGACATCGCACCGATCCCGCCTCGCGGTCGACGGTCGCGTCCAGGCCGCTCTCCGCGCAGTCGAGAAACCGCTCGACGTACGACGGCAGGTGGAACGCGAGGAAGTCGTTCGCGAGCAGCCCGTCGAGGAGCTCCTCGCGCTGTGGAAGCCGCCTGAAGCCGTCCCAGCCCGGCCACGGGATGTGCCAGAACTGCATACAGAAGGCGTCACACTCCTCTTTCACCCGCCGCGGGGCGAGCGCGAGGTGGTAGTCCTGGAACCAGACCGTGGTGTCCTCGTCGGCCGTGTCGACGGCCGCCTCGGCGAACCGTTCGTTCACGTCCCGGTAGCGGTCGAAGTACCGCTCGGCGTGCTCGACCTTCCAGTTCGCGCCGTGACAGACCGGCCAGAGCACCTGGTTGCTGTAGCCGGCGTAGTACCGCTCCACGTCCCGCTCGGAGAGCCAGAGCCGCCTGAGCGTGTACGACGGGTCGTCCGGCGGCACCCGCACACGCCCCGTCTCGTCCGTGACCGACTCGTCGGCGTCGCCGTCGCCCCACGCGATCCACGTGCCGTCGGTCGTCCGCATCACCGGATCGAGCCCGGCGGTCAGCCCTCCGGCGGGCTCGTCGACCGAGAGTTCGCCGTCCGTGCGGTCGTGGCTGTACGGCTGTCGGTTCGAGACGACGACGAGCGAGGACGGCCGCGACGGCCCTCCCGCCGACTCCGCCGTCTCGGCCGCTTCGATCGATCGGTTCATCGACGTCTCCCGTCCTCGCGTCCGAGCACCTCGTCGAGGGGGACGCCCTCGGCGTACTCGTCGCGGTCGAGTCGCGAGACCCGCTCCAGCAGGTCGTCGATGGCGCGGTCGATCGTCGTGTACCGGTCGACCGTCAGCGTGCTCGTCGCCTCGCCGGCGCTGCGGCGACAGCGGAGCTTCCAGCGCGTGAGTGGCCGCGCTCTCGGATGGTCGTCCCTGTCCGGGACGACCTCGAGAACGGTCCGCCCCCGCTCGTGTTCGAGCGCGATCGCCGCACCGGGCTCGTGGCGGACGGTCCAGTGACACAGCGAGTGCCACCGAGAGCCCTCCCCGAGGCGGTCGTATACCTCCGGCGGTGTCCTCGACCCGTGTCCCATCGTGAGTATCGAGTCGTGCATCCTTCTCAACGACCTGACAGCCGGTGTGTGGATCCCGGTTGTGCTTGCGTGCGCACGGCGAGCGAAGCGGGTTTCAACCCCCATCGCCGAGGGGTGTGTATGACACGACGACCGGGGTCGATCCGCCTCGCGACACGGGGCTCGGACCTCGCGCTCGCCCAGGCGCGGACGGTCGAACGGTCGCTCTCGGGGCGACGATACGACGTCGAGGTCGTCACCGTCGAGACCGAGGGCGACCGGATCACCGACGAACTGATCCACCGTCTCGGCACCACCGGCGCGTTCGTCCGCGCGCTCGACGAGCGGGTGCTCGCGGGCGACGCCGACGCCGCGATCCACTCGATGAAGGACGTCCCGACGGAGATGCCGGGAGCGCTCGTCGTCGCGGGCGTCCCCGAGCGCGGCCCGCGAGAGGACCTCTTGCTCACGCCGGAGGGGAGGACGCTCTCGGAGCTCCCGGAGGGGGCGACCGTCGGAACGGCGAGCCTGCGCCGAGGCGCACAGCTGCTCGCGGCCCGACCCGATCTCGCGGTCGAGCCGATCCGCGGCAACGTCGACACCCGGATCGAGAAGCTGCTCGCCCCGCGCATGGACGACGAACACGAACGACGTCGCGAGGACGAGGCCGAACGCCGGGCGAACACCGGGAACGAGGCGTTCGAGCCCGAGTTCGACCGACGGCTCGAGGAGTGGCACGAGGGGCTCTCACCGCTCCGGAGGGGGGCGCTGGAACGCGAGGTCGAGGTCGAGTACGACGCCCTCGTCCTCGCGCGCGCGGGTCTCGAACGGGCGGAGCTGCTCGGTGAGGTCGGCGCGCAGTCGCTCTCGGGACCCGGGTTCGTCCCAGCGCCGGGCCAGGGCGCGCTCTGTGTGACCGCCGTGGAGGGCGAGGTCGCCGAGGCGATCCACGACCGCCTGGACCACCCCCGGAGCCGGGTGGAGACGACCGTCGAACGGACGGTCCTCGCCGAACTCGGCGGGGGCTGTGTCGCGCCGCTCGGCATCAGCGCGCGGGTGCAGGGGTCGTACGTCGCGACGCGGGTACAGGTGCTCAGCCGCGACGGCGAACAGCAGGTCGAGGCGACCCGCGACCTGCCGATCGAACACCACGCGAGCGCCGCCCGCGGGCTGGCCGACGACCTGGCCGACCGGGGCGCGCGTGACCTGATCGAGGCCGCCAAGCGCGAGGAGGTCGGGGGGACGGATGGCTGACCCGGGAACCGTCTACCTCGCCGGGAGCGGCCCCGGCGATCCGGAGCTCCTGACGACGAAGGCGCGCCGGCTGATCGACGAGTGCGACGTCGTCCTCCACGACAAGCTCCCCGGACCGGAGATCATCGAGCTGATTCCCGAGGCGAAACGCGAGGACGTCGGGAAACGCGCCGGCGGCGAGCGCACCTCCCAGTCCGAGATCAACGAGCGTCTCCTCGCGCTCGCACGCGAGGGAAAGAGCGTCCTCAGGCTGAAAGGCGGCGACCCGTTCGTCTTCGGCCGCGGTGGCGAGGAACTGGAGTTCCTCGCAGAGCACGGGATCGGGGTGGAGGTCGTCCCCGGCGTCACCTCGCCGATGGCCGCCCCCGCCGTGTTCGGCGTGCCGATCACCCACCGCGACCACGCCTCCTCGGTGAGCTTCGTCACCGGCCACGAGGACCCGACGAAACCGGAGTCAACGGTCGACTGGGCGGCGCTCGCGGAGACGGGTGGAACGATCGTCGTGCTGATGGGCGTCGGGAAGCTCGGGGAGTACACCACGGCGCTCCACGAGGCGGGGATGGATCCCGAGACGCCCGTCGCGCTCGTCGAACGGGGGACCTGGCCCGAGGGACGGATCGCCACCGGCACCCTGGAGACGATCGTCGAGGTCAGGGACCGAGAGGGCATCGAACCGCCCGCGGTGACCGTGATCGGCGACGTCGTCGGGGTTCGGGAGAACGCGAAGGGGGCGCTCGAATGAGCCAGGAGGTGCGCGTCGCGCTCTTCCGACCCGACGACGAGCGGCTTTCCGAGGGCGTCGAGTTGCTCGAGTCGCTCGGGGCGGTCCCGGTACCCGACCCGATGCTCGCGGTCCGGCCGACCGGGGCGCGTCCGCGGGAGGACGCCGAGTACACGATCTTCACCAGCAAGACCGGCGTCGAACTCGCCTCGAAGGCCGGGTGGGACGCGGGCGGGACGGCGGTCTGTGCGATCGGCGAGCGGACCGCCCGGGCGCTTCGCGAGGCCGGCTACCCCGTGGACCTGATCCCCGAGCTCTTCTCGTCGACCGGTCTGGTCGAGTCGCTGCGGGAGCAGGTACAGGGAACGACGGTCGAAGTCGCCCGGAGCGACCACGGCAGTCCCGCGCTCACCGACGGGCTGAACGACTGCGGGGGGTACGTCCACGAGACGGTGCTCTACGCCCTCGTCGTCCCGGCGGGTGCGGGCGTCTCGGTCGACCGTGCCGCCGCGGGCGAACTGGAGGCGGCGCTCTTCACCTCCTCGCTCACGGTCGAGCACTTCGTCGAGGCGGCGGCGGAGCGAGGGGCCGAGGAGGCAGCACGCTCCGGGCTGGAGGCGGCGGTCGTCGGGGCGATCGGGGAACCGACACGCGAGACCGCAGAACGGCTGGGGATCGCGGTCGACGTCGTCCCGGAGCGGGCGACGTTCGAGGCGCTGGCGTGCGAGGCGGTCGAGCGCGCCGCGCCGACGTATCACGACTGACGGTTCAGAGCTTCCTGGCCTGCTGGGCGACGACGAGCGTCGCGAGTCCCAGCAGGAGCAGGTCGATCGCGCCGCCGTCGAGCGCGAGGTAGTTGTAGCCGGCCCAGGCCCCGACGCCGACGAAGAACGCGACCTGGACGCGCGGTTCGAACAGCTGGTCCGTGAAGACGCCGTAGACGAGGACGAGCGCCATGACCGTCGCGAGCAGTCCGGGCACTGCCGCGGCGAGCCCTCCCTCCGAGAGGAGGAAACCGGTCGAGAGGACGAGCGCGGCGGCGAGCGCGACGCTCGCCACCCGTGCGAGCGTCGGGATCAGGCTCGACTGTGCTGAGTCGCTCATACCCCTCGTTCGACGGGGTGAGGAAAAACCCGTCCGGTCCGATGCGGGAGTTTACATACGAGCGCGACCCAGGACCGCTCAGATGGGGGACCCGGTTCCGGAACTCAGAGCGCGCGCCGAGCGCTGTGCGGAGGCGCTCCGCGAGGCGGAGTCGGTGTTACTCGCCTCACACATCGACGCCGACGGCCTGACGAGCGCGGGCGTGGCCGCACAGGCGCTCTCGCGGGCCGGAATCGACTTCGAGGCGACGTTCGCGAAACAGCTCGACAGCGAGGTGATCGAGGCTATCGCCGCGAGCGAGTACGGGACGGTCCTGTTCACGGACTTCGGGAGCGGTCAGCTCGACCTGATCGCCGAACACGAGCGCGCGGGCGCGTTCACGCCCGTGATCTGCGATCACCACCAGCCCGCGGAGGCCGAAACGGAGTGTCATCTCAACCCGCTCCTCGAGGGGATAAACGGAGCATCTGAGCTCTCCGGTGCGGGCGCGAGTTACGTCCTCGCGCGGGCGATGGGGAACGGTCACGACAACCGCGATCTCGCGGCCCTCGCGGTCGTCGGCGCGGTCGGCGACATGCAGGCGAGCGACGGCGAACTCCACGGGGCGAACGCGGGGATCGTCGAGGAGGCCGTCGAGGCGGGCGTGATCGACGCGGGCACCGACCTCGCGCTCTACGGCACGCAGACGCGTCCGCTGCCGAAACTGCTCGAGTACACGGGCGACCTCGGCATCCCAGGGATCTCGAACGACGCGGCGGGGGCGATCAGGTTCCTCGACGGCCTCGACCTCGACCTGAAAGGGGAGGAGGGCTGGCGCTGTTGGGTCGACCTCGATGGCGGGGAACGGAGACAGGTCGTGAGCGCACTGCTTCGACACGCGATCAGCCGCGGTGTCCCGTCCGAGAAGATCGAGACGCTCGTCGGGACGACGTACACCCTCAGTGCGGAAGAAGCGGGGACGGAGCTGCGCGACGCGAGCGAGTTCTCGACGCTCTTGAACGCGACGGCACGCTACGACCGGGCGGACGTCGGTCTCGCGGTCTGTCTGGGCGACCGCGACGGGGCGCTCTCGGCGGCGCGGAAGCTGCTGAGGGAGCACCGACGGAACCTCTCGTCCGGGGTTCGTCTGGTGGAGGAGACCGGCGTCACCCACGAGGAGCACCTCCAGTGGTTCGATGCGGGGACGAAGATCCCGGACACGATCGTCGGCATCGTCGCGGGAATGGCGATGGGAAGCGGCGGGATCAGCTACGGGAAGCCGATCGTCGCGTTCGCGTCGAAGTCGGAGGAGGAGACGAAGGTATCGACTCGTGGCACACACGGGCTCGTCCGACGGGGTCTCGATCTCTCGGCGGCCGTCGGCGAGGCCGCCCGGGAGGTGGAGGGCGACGGGGGCGGTCACGACGTGGCCGCGGGGGCGACGATCCCGACGGGACGTGAGCGGGAGTTCATCGAGCATCTGGACCGGATCATCAGCGAGCAGTTGCGGTAGGCAGCCGTCCTCGAGACGCTCCCTTCGGCCTGGCATTGATGCCCGAGGGGTGCGAACGGGAGACATGGCGACGCCGTCGCTCGACACGCTCTCTCCGCTCCACTGGATGGGTATCGTGCTCGCACTCCTCAGCGCGAGCGTTCACCTCGTTCTCGGGGTCGGGTTCCTCCCACATCCGATGGGCGTCCTGTTCGTGCTCTCCGGACTCGGATTCGTCGGAGCGGTCGTACTATTGCTGTTCGACTTCCGGCGACGACTGCTCTACGCGATCGGGATCCCGTACACTGGGGTCCAGATCGTCCTCTGGGCGGTCCTCAACTGGGGGACGATCTCCGGGGGCACGATCCCGCCGTCGCACGCGCTCGACAAGGTCGCTCAGGCGGGGCTGGTGGTCATCTTGATCCATCTCTACCGGACCGCGAACTGATACTGCCGGCTGTAACTGCGTGACGATTCTCGGCACCCAGGGGCGGGACAAAGACGTGGTGGACGGTGAACACTAGGCGTCTCCGGCCGCCCTGACCGGGGTTTTGGTCGATCTGGCCCGCGTCGAGCGACCCGTGTCCTCACTCGATAAACCACGATTGGCGATATCGAATGCTGGAGGTTCGGTGGATGCGGACCGTCGGAATCGCGACCGAGAGACGAGGGAGGGTCTCACACCGGACGTATCGGCTGGACGGGCGAAACCACCGGAAACGGCAGTTATGACGGCATTTCACCACCTTTGCCGAAGTCCCCCGGGTGTGTTTCGGCACGAGGGTTTCCCGCCTCGACCGTCGAGTTCGGGCAGGCGGTGGCGAGCGGGCGCCAGCCCGTACGGTTTCCGCTTCACTGTTTGAGCGCCGGAAGCCACCTGGAGATCTGAGGAAGGTCGCTACCGACGTTCGCAGTGAGGGGCGGTCCCCCTGCTCCGATCCACACGCCCATGAGACGGCGCCAAGCGTCGTGGTCGCCTCATCATCCGTCGCCGTCTCGGCCCACGATCTCCGCGCCCTCCGCGATACACTCCGATTCGGTCGCCATCAGAACACCGATATCGACCGGTTCGTCCGGTCGATCCGTCCCGACGAGCCGATTCGGCCGGTATCCGGGTGGGTGCCGAGAGAGGGCCGGGATCGGTAACGAAGCCTGCTGCCCCCGTTCTGGACGGTCGATCACCGTCGGTGGAGGGCGGGGACGAAGAAGCTCCTTCTCTCGGACAGACCACACGGCCACCTGTGGGACGGGTCCTCCACGATGGGTCGGTGGAACAGAGAGCGACCGCGCGTGTTCGCTTCACGAAGCCCCGGTCACGGTCGTGAGGACTACGCAGCGACCACTCGAACCCGGGTGTTCCGCTTCCAGTTCTCGGAAACCGTTCCGATTCCGTATCGTCGTATACGATTTACCACCGACCGGAGTCAGCTCCTACTGGACGGCTCCGACCGTGGGAGAGAGGGCCCGTACGCTTCGAATCGAGGGGTCGAAATCCCCTGACGAGCCGTACGTCGGTTCGAAACGCCCTACCACCCACTTCGCCCGATTTATACCGGCGACGGGCCGAGAGTCCCGTGTATGACCGAGTTCGACCCCGAGAAGTTCGAGGAGAAGTACGTCCACTACTTCAACGAGCTACAGCGGGCGTACAAGCAGGCCTTCGAGTACATGAACGAACGCTACGACTCGGAGCTGATCCACGGCATCGACCAGTTCGTGTTGAACGAGAGCGAGCCGCTCTACGACGGGGCAGGCGAGTTCGGCATCGACCTTCCGGAGGATCCGTACGGGCGGATGGGGATCGAGGTCGACCGCGAGCGATTCGAGGAGGTACTTGACACCTACGTCGACCGGCTCGAACGCGAACACCGCCGCGTCTTCGGCTTCGAGGACTGATCCTGCCTGCTCGTGCGTTCGTCCAAAGGGCTAAGAGTGCCCGCACCCTATTCGCGTTCATGAGCACGGAATCCCAGGAACCGGAGGACGACCTCGAACAGCGCGTGATGAACTTCCTGCGCCGGAACTTCCCGCAGATCCAGATGCACGGCGGGAGCGCGGCGATCCAGGACCTCGATCGGGAGAACGGCGAGGTCACGATCATGCTCGGCGGCGCGTGTTCGGGCTGTGGCATCTCCCCGATGACGATCCAGGCGATCAAGAGCCGGATGGTGAAGGAGATCCCCGAGATCAACCGTGTCCACGCCGACACGGGAATGGGCGGCGGCATGGACGGGATGGGCGGCGGCGGGATGAGCCCCTCGTTCCCGGGCGAGACCAGCGACGACGACGAAGGCCCACAGGCTCCGTTCTAACGCACTCCGTTTTTCCGTTCCCGGCCCCTGACGAGCGCCGCCAGCGTCTCGTTCACGGGGACGGGCCCGATCGCCCGGTCCACGACGTAGCCGTTGATCGCGTCGATCTCGGTCTCCCGCCCGCTCGCTACGTCCTGGGCCATCGAGGAGGTGTTTCGGGCGGTGTCACGGGCGACCCGTGAGAGCGCGTCGAGTGCTCGCTGCTCCGGGAGGTCGACGCCGGAGTCGCGCGCGACCGTCGCCGTCTCACGGGCGGCCGATTCCGCTACAGGGGCGAGCGGTGATTCTAGCACGGCCCCGTTCTCCGACCCGGTCAGCGCCGTCGTCGGGTTGATCGCGGCGTTCACCGCGAGCTTCTCCCACAGCCGCTCTGGCATCCTCTCCGACACCTCGCAGTCGATCCCGCTCCCCCGAAACGCCGCCCCGACCCGCTCCGCGACGGGACTCTCGCCACCCTCCGGCGGGCCGATCACCACCTCGCCGGTCCCGGTGCACTCGACGGTCCCCGGCTCCCTGAGTACGGCCCCGTAGCTGGCCGTCCCCGCGAGGATCGTAGAATCGAGCCTCTCAGCCAAGAGTTCCTCGTTGCCCATCCCGTTCTGGAGCGAGAGCGTGGCTCGAAACGACCCCGTCGCGAGAACCCGGGCCGCTTCCGGGGTGTCGAACGCCTTCACCGTCACCACCGCGAGGTCTCCGGAGAGACCGGTGCCGTCGGTCGTCGTGCGCGGGGTCACCTCGCACTCAACCTCGCCGACGACCCGGAGCCCCTCGCGCTCGACCGCCGAGACGTGTGGCTCGCGGCCGACGAGCGTCACGCGATGCTCGCACGCGAGCAGCCCCCCGATCAGGCTCCCGAGGCTCCCCGCACCGAGGACGACGACCTCCATGCCTGACGGACGCACGGGGGAGAGATCAGTCCTCGGTCCAGTAGTACAGCTCCTCGCGCTCGGCCCCGCAGGACGGGCAGCTGTCGGGGAGGTCCGCTATCTCGCCCATCTCCCCACAGATCCCACAGCGCCAGACGAGTTCGGCCTCGCCGAACTCCGGTACCGATCGCTGGTGTTCGACCGAGAGCGAGGCGATCCCCTCTCGCGTCGTGACGTAGATCCCGTCCTGGTCGAACCCCCGCACCCTTCCGACCTCGTTCCCCTCTTCGTCGTAGAGCGACGCACCGATCTTCACCTCCGAGTGTTCTCCCGCCATGGAGGTCGAGACGACGCGTGGGCTAATAATAGTAGCCAGACTCACATGAAGTCCGCGATGCCCGACTGTTTGTTCGTGTCGTCCTCGAAGACGCTCTCTAACGTCTTCTCGAGGATGTAGAGGCGCTGTTTCGTGTACTCCCGACAGTCGTACTGTTCTGCGACCCTGATCGCGTGGTCCATGTACTTCGAGACCGAGCCCTGGTGGACCGTGAGGGTGACGTCCCCGCCACACTCGGGGCAGTCGCTCGACAGCGGCATCCGCCGGAACTTCTCGCCGCAGCCGAGACAGCGCGTCGTCTGGCTGGAGAAGGCCCGGAGGTTGCCGATCAGGTCGGGGAGGAAGTGGTACTCGATGACGCGTTCGGCGACGTCGGTCTCGTCGACGGCCCGCAGCTTGCGCGCGAGCTCGAGCTGGGCGTCCATCTTCTCCATCATCGGCCCGAGCGTCTTGTACGCGGAGAGCGCCGGCCCCATGTGGATGTCCGTCGTCTCGTGGGTGTGGCGAAAGCCCGTGTACTCGTCGTCGGTTCCCAGACTCGCCTCCGCGATCTCGATCTCGACCTCGCCGGGATCGGCCATCCTCGTGGTGGCCTCGTAGAACCCCAGCGGGTACCGATCGACGACGTCCATGTTGTGCGCCTCGTCGTCGATCTCGGCGGGGTCGATCCGCGAACTCATCACGAGCGGGGCGTCCATCCGCCCGCCGCGTTTGTCGGGTAAGTAGGACTTGCTGAAGTTGAGCAGGCCGTCCATGAGGAGCATGATACAGTCCTCGTCGCCGTCGCAGTTGCGCCGCTTCGCCGCGTGGAAGTACGGGTGGGCGTACCCCACCGCTGCGCTCGTGAAGCCGATCACCCGGCCGACGACCGCCGCGGAGGTGTGTGGGGCCATCCCGAAGACGAGCTCTCCCACCAGGTCCTCGCGCTCGTCGACGCCGTAGAACGGCTCGAGGCCGTAGTACCGGGTGAGGAGGTCGTCGACGAAGTCCGCCGTCTTCATCATGTGGTCTGCGGCGCCGTCAGAGAGCACGACATCCTGGACTCGTAGCTCGACCAGCTGGTCGTCGTGACGGAGCGGCTCTCCCTCTACGTCCTCGTGGTAGCCGAGTTCACGGAACTCGTCGACGGTGACCGAGAGCTCCTCCGGTTTCACCGCGGTCACCGGGAGGTCGGTCATGTCGTAGCGGACGGTGCCGTCCTTGAACGTCGAGACGCCGTGTTTCGCCCGGAGGACGCCCTTCGCCATCGGCTCGGGGGTCTTGAACTCCGAGGTGAGCCCCTTCACCCCCTTCAGGATCTCGAACGAGCCCTCGCGCTCGCCGATCGAGGTGAGCGCCTCGTGGTAGACCGCGTCGAGGTCGATCGTCTCCCACCGGAGGGTCGTCCCCTCCCGCTCACAACGCGGGCAGACGACGCGGCCCGCCTCGTCCGGTTCGAGGTCGATCTCGCAGTCCTCGCAGAAGTAGCTCGGTTCGGTCCGCCCGTCACAGGACGGACAGCGGTTTCTGTAGGTGAACTCGCCACAGTCGGTACACTCCCGGCGGCCGACCAGCGCGGAGATCAGCCCCGGCGTCGAGTTCATCTCCGGGGCGTGGTGGGTCGCCTTCGTCACGTCGCGCTGGGTGCCGCCGGCCTCGCCGATCGGGAAGAGCGTGTGGACCGCCGGGCTCAGGTCGCGCGACTCCGACTTCTCGGGCCGGCCCATCCGGTTGCCGATGCGCGTCGGCGCACGCTCGCGCACTGTGAAGGGCGCGACCTCGTTCACCGCCCGCATCGCGTTCGGCCAGTTCTCTGCATCGTCGCTCAGCGTCTCCCAGGTGGACGAGAGCGTCTCGTCGAGGCCGAGCGAGCGAACCAGGACTTTCCACTCCCCGACGTGCAGTTCGGACTCCTCCTGAACGTGGGGAACGAGCAGCGTTTCGAGCGCTCGTCTCGTCTCCTCGGTGCGTTCGATCACGAGCGTCCCGCCCCGGTCGACCGTCGTGCCGGGACGTCCCGGCTCGACGGCGCCGTCGGTCTGTGCGACCTTCGCCCCCTCGACCGCGTCGGCGAGCGCGCGGAACTCCGCTCCGGAGAGATCGTGCCAGAGGTAGGTGTAGTTCGGATGCAGCGGCGCGTCGTACTCGGTCGCCCACTCGATCGCCTCCGCCGGCGAGGGGTCCTCGAGGTCGATCCGCGGGTCGTCCGCCATCGCCTCGACCGGCGCGTCGGTCCTCGAGAACTCCTGGACCCACCACTCGGTGACGTACGACGCCGGTGCGAGCGCGTGGTTGTTCTCGACGAACTCGCCGTAGTTCACGAGGTACTCGCCGACGTCGAGGATCGCGTCGACGCCGTTTCTGAGTTCGAGCGCCTCCTCGGGGTCGTCGATCCGCTTGACGACGCCGTTGGCCAGCCGGACGGTCGGCCCCTCGATCGAATCGACCGGGATCACGCCCGCCGCCTTCCCCGGCCGCTCGGTCTTGATCTGGGTCCCGGTCGCGAGGAAGTCGTCCACGACGTGCATCGTCGCCGGGTGGACGCCCGCCGTCGCGAAGCCGTGGTTGCGTGCCCGGCCGTACCGGAGG
>SKWB01000189.1 GCA_007129135.1 Halococcaceae archaeon
CGAGCGCGGTCAGGATCGTCACGCTGAACGCCTTGGTGCTGATCTCGATGCTCGCCGGCGTGCCGATGGTGACGAGCTGTCGCATCGTCTCGACGTCGGGACGGAAGTCCTCGAGCGTGAGCCGGATACCGACCGACCCCGACAGCAGCAACCAGACCCCGATCCCGGCGGCGAGCCCCCGGGAGAGGATCGTCGCGAACGCGGCCCCCTGGACCTCCCACCCCGCGAACCCCGTCGCCTCGAACAGCGAGGCCTCGAGCGATTCGAGGCCGAACCACGCGAAGACGACGTTCTCTTCGAAGCCGAGGATGAAGAACGGGTCGATGACGACGTTGAGCACGACGCTGAACGTCATGAGGTAGAGCGGGGTCCGGGTGTCGCCCCAGCCCTGCAGGAGCGACTGGAAGACGAAGAAGGCGAAGATGAACGGCATTCCGACGAACTCCGTCTGGGTGTAGACGAGCGCGTAGTCGTACTCCAGGGTACCGGGTTCGGCGCCGATGAGCCGGAGCAGCGAGGGCGTGAGGAGGAAGCCGACGACGCCGAAGAGGATCGAGAGCGCGAAGACGAACGTGATGGTCTGGCCGGCGACGTGGCTGATCCGGTCGAGGTTGCCCGCACCCTTGTTCTGTGCGACGAGCACGGTACCTGCGACGTTGAAGCCGATCGCGAAGCTGATCACCAGGAAGATGATCGCCCACGAGAACGAGAGCGCGGAGACCCCTTCCTGCCCGAGTCGGCCGACCCAGAACGTGTCGGCGAGGTTGTAGCCGACCATCAGCAGGTTGGTGAGGACGATCGGCACCGAGAGCACGATCAGCGGCCAGACCAGGTTCCCGTTGATGACGTCGACGGACCTGTCCGATCCTCCCTCGCTCACTCGACCACCCCGGAGGGAGAGTCCGGCGGGAGCAGTCGCGACTCGATGTAGGCCCGGAGCTCCCCGCGGACGTCAGCGGTCTCCGCCCCGTCGGTCGTCGCCTCCTCCTGCATCGCGCCGTGGACCGTCGCGAGCACCATCGCGGCGACCCTGTCCGGATCGACCTCGCGGAACGTCCCCTCCTTTACCCCCCGCGCGACCACGGTAGCGAACCGGTCGCGGAAGAACCGGTCGTTCCGGGTGAAGTGCTCGCGGTAGGCGGTGTCGGAGGCGGCCTGCGCCCGGAGTTCGACCATCGCGGCCCTGAACTCCGCGCGTTCCGGGTCGAGGTCCTCCGGGACGGCGTGGTCGACGATCGCCGTGAGGTGGTCGTGCGCGTCGTCGTACTCGCGGTCCGGGATCGTCTCCTCGAAGCGCTCGAGCATGAACGAGAGGAACTCCAGGAGGAGGTCGTCCTTCCCGTCGTAGTGGTGGTAGAGAAGCGACTTGCTCTTCGGGAACTCGTCGCCGATCCGCTGGATCGTCAGGCCGGCGTAGCCGTGCGTGCGGAGCGCCCGGTAGGTGGCCTGCATGATCGCCTCTCGCGTGTCGGTCGGCTCGGTGTCGAAGAGCGGCGATCCCATTGACTGAACGTTCATTCAACCCGTGGCGACAAGAGGGTTGTGATCGGGTCGAAGGGAGGAGGGGACCCCAGGGGATCCGTGCCCGGACACCGACCCGCTCGGTGGACCCGTCGGTGGCGTCGTCCAGGTCCGTCTGCGAACGGCGGGTCTGGGTCTGAGAGGCCGTTCGAGGTTCCGATCCGGAGAGAGGGACGGACTCGAGGAGCCGCAGTCGCGAGCGTTCGAGGGAGCGCTACGGCGCGGTGACGTCGAACGGCGGTTCGACCTCCTCGGGGAGCGGCGTCTCGTACTCCGCGTCCCGTTCCTCCTCGAACTCGGCCTGTGCGCGTTCGACCAGGTCGTGGTCGGAGAGCAGGTCGATCGCCGCCCCCGCCTGCACCTTCGCGGCGTAGAGCGCTCCCTCGATCCCGAACTCGTGGTTCGCCGCGACCGCCTGCCAGCTGTGGCCGGGCGTGCCGATCGGCCAGGTCGCCGCACGCAACTGCGCCGTCGGGACGACGTAGCTCACGTCGCCGACGTCGGTCGAGCCGCCGCTCACCTCGCCCGCGTCGTAGGCCTCGATCGGCTCGCCGTAGACGGCCTCGCCCTCCATCTCCGCCCGTGTCTCCTCGGGCAGTTTCTCGAGCGTCGCCTCGATCCGGTCCGGATCGACCGTCTCCTGGATCTCCCGGGCGAACGCCTCCTGTTCCTCGGTGAACTCGATCCCACCCACCGCCTGCATGTTCTCCCAGAGCGTCTCGGTGATCGTCTCGTTCGGGAGGAAGTCGTAGCAGCCGGTGATGTAGCGGCGTTCGACCGAGGTGTGTGTCATCTGCGCCGCCGCGTCGGCGATGTCGGTGACCCACTCCGTGATCCGGTCGACCTCGTCCCGATCGGGTGCCCGGACGAAGTACCAGACGCTCGCCTCCGCCGGGACGACGTTCGGCGCGCCGCCCCCGTCGGTGATCGCGTAGTGGACCCGCGTCTTCTCCGGGACGTGCTCACGCATCCGTTCGACGCCCGCGTTGAGCAGTTCCACGCCGTCGAGCGCGCTCCGGCCGGATTCGGGCGATCCGCCCGCGTGTGCGGCGGTTCCCGTGTAGGTGAAGGAGATCGAATCGAGCGCGAGCGAGCTCCCCAGTTGCGGGCGGTTCCGATCGCTCGGGTGCCAGGTGATCGCCGCGTCGCAGTCGTCGAACGCGCCCGCACGGGCCATGAACACCTTTCCCACCAGCGTCTCCTCGGCGGGACAGCCGTAGAAGCGGATCGTTCCCGAGAGGCCGTCGTCGATCGCCCGAGCGACACCGATCGCGGCGAACGCACACGCCGTCCCGTAGAGGTTGTGCCCACAGCCGTGACCCGGACCCCCGGGATCGATCGGGTCCGGTTCCGTGCTCGCGGACTGCGAGAGCCCCGGCAGCGCGTCGTACTCCCCGAGGAGCCCGATCACGGGCCCTCCCGAGCCGTACTCCGCGACGAACGCCGTCGGCATCCCCCCAACGCCGGTCTCGATCTCGAAGCCCTCCGATTCGAGCAGGTCGATCAGCGCTTTCGAGGAGCGCTCCTCGTGGAGTCCGAGCTCCGGGCTCTCCCAGATCGATTTCGCGACCTCGGCGAAGCGCTCGCGATCGGCGCCTATCCCGTCGAAAACGGCCCGTTTGTCCATAGGATGGCCGGGCGAGCACGGGATAAAGTCGTTCGGGAGGCGGAAAGCGTGGTCTATCCCTCGAACCCCTCTTCCCACCGGAAGGTCCCGTTCCGCTGGACGACCCTTCCGTCGACTTCGAGGACCGAGTCCTCGCTCACGTCCGTGATCATGTCGACGTGAACCGCCGACTTGTTCCCCTCCTCGTCCTCTGGGAGACAGGCGTCGTAGGCCCGGCCGACCGCCAGGTGTACCGTATCGCCCATCTTCTCGTCGAAGAGGACGTTGTCGGTGAACCGATCGATTCCCCGGTTCATCCCGATGCCGAGTTCGCCCAGGTACCGGGCACCCTCGTCAGTGTTCAAGATCGTCGTCAGTTCGTCCTCGTTCGCTCCGGCGGAGTGATCGACGACCTCGCCGTCCTCGAAGACGAGCGAGACGTCCTGTAACCGCTTGCCGTTGATCGTCATCGGCACGTCGAAGAACACCTCGCCCTCGGTGTCGTACGGCGCGGTGAACACCTCCCCCGACGGGAGGTTGTGCGAGTCGTAGACGACCGACGCGGCGCTGTTGACCGCCGTGCGACCCTCGATCGACATGGTGAGATCCGTCCCCTCCTTCTCGAGTCGGACCTCGCTGCCCTCGTCGAGGAGCTCTTTCATCTCGGCCATCTCCTCGGCGAGGGACTCCCAGTCGCGCAGGATCGCGCTGTAGGCGAACTCGCGGTACTCCTCGTACGCCATCCCGGCCTGCTGGGCGAGCGAGCGCGTCGGGTGGACGGTCGAGACCCAGTCGGTCGCCATCCGGGCCTCGCGCAGCCCTTCGCGTGCCCGGCTGTAGGCCTGGCGCGTCTCGCCCGGGAGATCCGCCATCGCGGACGTGTTCCGCCCGCCGCCGAGGCGGAGGTAGACGTCGGCGTTCTCGATCAGGCCGCGCTCGTGTGCCGGATCGGCCTCGAACCCGCCGTCGTGGCTCGTGAGATACGCCCGGAGCACCTCGTCGGAGTCGTACGTCGCGAGCAGGTTCGCCCCCCGTTCGCCGAGTGTGGCGGCGACGGCGACCGCGAGGTCGTGGGCCCCTTCGGCGACGCTCAGTACGACGTCATCCCCGCGTTCGACCCGTGCGCTCCAGTCGACCAGCACCTCGGCGTGCTCGCGTACCCGTGGGTCCATGTCACTCGCACTCGCGAGGGTGGCAAAAGGGCGGCGATCGGGGGAGCTCCCTCTCGGAGATGGGCACGCTTACTACCCGGGACCGCGGTCACCACGTATGCGAGAGACACCCAGTATCGGCGAACTCGTCCCCCCGGACCGGACGCTCATGGGACCGGGCCCGAGCGACGTCCACCCGCGCGTGCTCCGATCGATGGCGACCCCGCTGGTCGGCTACCTCGACGACTTCTACGTCGACGTGATGGACGACGTCCAGGCGGGGCTTCGCTACCTCTTCGACACCGACAACGAGTACACGCTCGCGGTGAGCGGTACCGGCTCGGCCGCGATGGAGACCGCGTTCGCCAACCTCGTCGAGCCGGGCGAGACCGTGCTGGTGCCGGACAACGGCTACTTCGGCGACCGGATGGGGAAGATCGCTACCCGCGCCGGCGGTGAGGTCAGGAAGGTAGAGGCACCCTGGGGCGAGCCGCTCGACCCCGCCGACGTCGAGACCGCCTTCGAGGAGTACCAGCCCACCGTCTTCGGCTTCGTTCACGGCGAGACGAGCACGGGCGTCCGCCAGACCGAGGTCTCCGAGCTCGCGCGGATCGCCCACGACCACGACGCCTACGTTATCGCGGACACGGTCGCGTCGCTCGGCGGGGTGGAGTTCCACACCGACGAGTGGGAGGTCGACGTGGTCTACTCCGGCTCCCAGAAGTGTCTCTCGGCGCCGCCGGGTGCGAGTCCCATCACGGTCTCCGACCGGGCGATGGAGAAGGTCCGCTCGCGCGAGTCACCGGTGCGCTCGTGGTACCTCGACCTGGAGGGGGTCTGGGAGTACTGGGGCGACGAGCGTGCCTACCACCACACCGGTCCGGTCTCGACCACCTACGCGCTCAGGGAGTCGCTCCGGATGCTCGCGGAGGAGGGGCTCGAGGAGACGTGGGACCGTCACCGACGCGTCGCCGGCGCGATGAAAGCCGGCGTCGAGGCGATGGGGCTCTCGCTGAACGTCGCGGAGGAGCACTGGCTGCCGACGCTCAACCCGGTCTCCGTCCCCGATGGCGTCGACGACGCCACGGTGATCTCGCGGCTGCTCTCCGAGCACGAGATCGAGATCGTCGGCGGCCTCGGTGACCTCTCGGGCGAGATCTTCCGGGTCGGCTGCATGGGCCACTCCGCACGGCCGGCGAAGGCGACCGGCTTCGTCTCCGCGTTCGGCTCC
>SKWB01000367.1 GCA_007129135.1 Halococcaceae archaeon
CGTCTGTGTCCGCATGTCGAAGCGGTGTGTCGCGCTCACGAACGGCGGGATGAAGTGGATCCCCGGGTCGAGCAGCTTCCGGTACTCACCGAACACCGTCAGCGCGCGCTTCTCGGTCGCGTCCACGATCTCGACCATGCTCGAGACGGTGACGATGGCGAGGCCGAGGAGGAGGAGGCCGGCGAGCGACCACGCCTCCAGTTCGCCGCTCGCGACGAGCAGCGTCGTGGCGATGACGAAGAGCCCGACCGCGATCGTCTTCGGCCGGAGCTGTCGGCTGTACTGGCCGGCCTGGTAGGCGAGACGGTCGTCCATGGGGTGACTAGCGGCCGACTATTCTTAACAGTTCGTAAGGTCGACCCCCGTCACGGCGGCCGTGAGTCGCACGCGAGCTCAGAGCCGCTCGGTGATCGTCCGGGCGGTCGTCTCGCCGACACCCGTGACCTCCCGGAGCTCCTCGGTCGAGGCCTCCCTCACGCCTTCGACGCTCCCGAACCGGCGCAGCAGCCGCTTCCTGGTCGCCGGTCCGATCCCGGGGACCTCGTCGAGCACGCTCGAGAGGTCCTCGCGCAGGCTCTGGTGGTACTGGACCGCGAACCGGTGGGCCTCGTCGCGCACTCGCTGGAGGACGTGGAGCTGTGGGGCGTCCCGCTCCCAGTCGTGGACCCGGTCCGGGGTGATCACCAGCTCCTCGCGTTTCGCGAGCGCGATCACGGGGACGTCCCAGCCGACCTCGGCGAGGGCGTCGCGGGCGGCCGCCAGCTGGCCCTCCCCGCCGTCGATCACGAGCAGGTCCGGATCGGGGCGGTCATCGCGGCCCTCGACGGCCCGCCTCGCGCGCCACTCCACCAGCGCGCGCATGTTGCCGTAGTCGTCGTTCCGGTCCTCGAGCTTCTTCCTCCTGTAGCCCGACTTCTCGGCGCTCCCGTCGACGAACAGGACGTCGCTCCCGACGGCGTGTCTGCCCTGTGCGTGACTCACGTCGAAGCCCTCGATCCGGGTCGGGCGAGGAATCGAAAGGGCGTCCGAGAGCGCCGCGAGTTCGTCGGTCCCGCCGCCGACACGGGCGTTCTTGATCGCGAGGTCGACGAGCGCGGCCTCGCGGCCCACACCCGGCACCGTGAGGTCGACGCCCTCGCGATCCAGCCAGGCGGCGAGGTCCTGGTCGGCCGGGTCCTCGGGAACGCAGATCCTGTCGGGGAGCTCCCGCTCGGCGTAGTACTGGACGACGAACGCCGCGATCACCGGGCCGTGACCGTCGCCCTCCGGGACGGAGAGCGAGTGGCGGTCGCGCTCGACGAGCTTTCCGCCCTCGGCGTGGAGGCGGGCGACGGTCGCGCGCTCGCCCTCGACCGAGACGCCGAGGACGTCGGTCGTCCGTCGCCCGGTACGAGAATCGATCGCCTCGCCGCGGCCCTCGTGGAACGACTCGATCACCGAGAGCCGATCCCTGAGCGTCGCTGCCCGTTCGAACTCCCGGTTCTCGGCGACACGCTCCATCTCCTCGCGCAGTGGTTTCACGAGCACGCCGGTCTCCCCCTCGAAGAACCGCTCGGCCGCACGGACGTCCGCCGCGTAGCCCTCCTCGTCGATGTAGTCGACACAGGGGGCGGTACAGAGCCCGACGTCGTGGTCGAGACACGGCCGTGACCGGCCGCTGTACTTGTGATCCGAGCAGCCGCGCACCCCGAACCGGTCGCGAAGCGCCTTCACGACCGTCTCGACCCGGCGTTTCTCGGTGAACGGGCCGTAGACCGTCGCCGTCTCCTCGGGGTCGCGGGTGATCTCGATCCGGGGGAACGGGTGGGCGGTGAACTGGACCATCGGGTAGGACTTGTCGTCTTTCAGTCGGACGTTGTACCGGGGGCCGTGGCGCTTGATCAGGTTCGCTTCGAGGAGCAGCGCCTGGGTTTCCGTGTCCGTGAGCGCGACGTCGATCGATTCGGCGGCGCGAACCATCCGGCGAATCCGATCCGAACGGGGGTCGGCGTAGGAGCGAACCCTGCTCCGGAGGTCGACCGCCTTCCCGACGTAGAGCACCGACTCGCCGGCGAGAAACCGGTAGACGCCGGGCTCGGCCGGGAGCTCCGCGGCGCGCTCTCTGACCCCCTCCGCGTGCATGGCCCGGCTAGCACCCCGCCGGATTTGAACGTGGCGCCGTCGGTCCCGCGGTGGATCGGTGGGTTACATCCCGGCGGGGGACGAACCCGGCCCATGACCGAGACGACTCGCTGCTGGCTGGTCGAACGCGAGTACGACGACCGGGGGGTGCTCAGGCTGGTCTACGCGACGCCGGACGGCTCGCGCTCCCTCCGGAGGGAGCGGTCGGCGGCGCTCGGCGGCGAGGTGACCGCCGCGGAGGAGGTGCGCGAGGACCGGCTCCGCCCTGTCGAGGACGAGGGGCTGAGAGAGCGGTACGCGACGGAAGTCGAGCGGGTACGGGCCCGTCACGACCCGGACGACCCGATCTGACCCCCCAAGGCATATACCGGCGCTCGGACTAGCGCCGGAGATGACCGCGATCGAACTCGACTCGGTGAGCAAGCGGTTCGGGAGCGTCCTCGCGGTGGACGACCTCTCGCTCTCGGTGGAGGAGGGCGAGGTGTTCGGATTTTTAGGGCCGAACGGGGCGGGCAAGACGACGACGATCGACATGCTCCTCGACTTCGTCCGGCCCACTGAGGGACGGATCACGGTGCTCGGCCACGACGCACAAGGGGAGAGCGTCGCCGTCCGGCGGCGGACGGGCGTCCTCCCCGAGGGCTTCGACGTCTACGACCGGCTCACCGGGCGGAAACACGTCGAGTTCGCCATCGAGTCGAAGGAGACGGACGACGACCCCGACGAACTGCTGGCGCGTGTCGGTCTCGACGGCGAGGGCGAGCGGAAGGCGGGCGGCTACTCGAAGGGGATGGCCCAGCGCCTCGCGTTCGCGATGGCGCTCGTCGGCGATCCGGACCTCCTCGTCCTCGACGAACCCTCGACGGGACTCGACCCGAACGGCGCGATGGAGATGCGCGAGATCGTGCGCGAGGAGATCGACCGTGGCGCGACCGTCTTCTTCTCCTCGCACGTCCTCGGGCAGGTCGAGGCCGTCTGTGACCGGGTCGCGATCCTGCGCGACGGCCGTCTGGTGGCACTCGATACGATCGAGGGGCTGCGCGACGCGGTCGAGACCGAGGCGACGCTCTCGATCACGCTCTCGAAGGGATCCGACGACGCGATCTCGGCCGTGCGGGCGCTCTCGGGGGTCTCCTCGGTCGAGGCGAACGGGACCGGGCTGCGCGTCTCCTGTGAGGACGGCGTAAAGACCCGTGTGCTGACGACGCTCGAGGAGGAGGGCGCGAGCGTCTCCGACTTCGAGACCGAGGAGGCGTCGCTCGAGTCGCTCTTCGCCGCCTACACGACCGACGAACCCGACCGTCCCGAGGCGGAGGCGAAGCCATGACCTGGCAGGCGGTCGCCCGGAAGGACTTCTCGGACGCGATCCGGTCCTGGTGGCTCTGGGGGCTCTCCGCGCTGTTCATCCTCATCTTCACGCTCCCGATCTACTTCATCGCCGAGGGGATCGGCGTCGGCGCTCAGGAGGCGACCGACCCCGAGGCGGCGGCGGTCCTCACCTCCGACCTCCTCGTCCAGGTCCTGTTGCTGGTCTCGGCGCCGTTCGTCCCGATCATCGCCATCGTGATCGCCTACGCCGCCATCGCGGGCGAGCGCGACTCCGGGACGCTCAAACTGCTGCTCTCGCTCCCTCACTCCCGGGCGGACGTCGTCGCCGGGAAGCTGCTCGGTCGCGGTGGCGTGATCGTCCTCCCGATCCTGCTCGCGACGGTGCTCTCCGCGCTCGTCGTCGTGCTCTCGGCGCTCGAACTCCGGGCGGGCACATTCGTCCAGTTCGCGCTGCTCACCGCGCTGCTCGGCGTGGTGTTCGTCGCCATCGCGGTGGGGATCTCCGCCGCGGCGAGAACGGGAAAACAGGCGATGGTCGGCACGGTCGGGATCTACGTGCTCTTCACCGTGCTCTGGAACTCGTTTCTCTCCGGGCTGAACGAACTGCTCTCCGAGTACGCCCCGGTGGGCGACGAGACGCTGATGCACCTCCAGTTGGTTCTCGCGCTCGCGAACCCGGTCGAAGCCTACCGGTCGCTCGTCGGCTCGATCTCCTACACAGAGGCGTTCACCGGCGGCGAGGACCCCACCTACGTCGCCCGGATCGACGCGCTCGCCACCTTCGAACACCAGCTACTCTTCGCCGAGACGTTCGAGACGCTGCCCGCCTACTACTCCGATTTCGCCGTCCTGCTCGTGTTCGTCTCCTGGATCGCCCTCCTCCCGCTCGTCGGCTTCCTCGTCTTCCGAGACGAGGACCTCTGACCCACACTCGTAGACGTCTCAGATCCCGGACTGCAACCCTCTCGACCGACTGACCGTTCGCAGAGAGGTTCGCCGATCCCTCGACTGACCGAACCGGTCCGCGGCCGTTTCCCCCTCGGTACCGCCTCTCCACGCCAGAACGCTCCGCGGGGCGACGTCGCCGACACCTCGTTTGGACCCCTCTCCACCGAATTCGACCGATCCTATTCGTCGGTGCGTTCGGCGCGTTAGCGCCGATACGACCGGCGACTGTTCTTATCGACGAACGGACCGGCCGATATGCGAATTCGTTTATCGTTATTCGTGACGAACTCCACCACCAGTGATCTCATGTCACTAGAACAGACAACGAGGCGAGGTGTGTTACGTGGGACCGCGATCGGACTCGCTGGGCTCTCGCTGGCGGGGACCGCCAGCGCGCGAAGCGACCAGCTCTCGGAGGAGCTCAACGTAGTCAGAGCCGCGACGCGGAAGTACCGCGACGTGGATCTGGCGCGCGATGACGGGTACGTGGTGTTCTCCGGATACGTGCCTGAGATGGGGTTTCACGCGATAAATCCTGATCTGATCGCTGGCGATGAAGACGAGGTGGCAGACATCACGAAGCCACCGATCCTGGTGTATTACACCACCGGGAACTATCGTCCCGAACCATTTGTGGAGCACGATCCTGAGCGTGATAGTGACCTTCGGCTTGGTGCAGTTGAGTACGCCCACGTTGGGACTCCCGGTGCTCCTGCCGATTACTTCAGTGACGAAGAGGCACCCAGAAACGTGAGATTCCCGGAGGGAGACGGTTGGCTCCCTATTCCGGGGAGCCCTTTCACTGCACTTCACGTGTGGGTCCACCGAGGAAATCCGGCGGGCGTGTTCCACCCGACGAACCCGACGCTCGCCTGATCACGGCTCGCTTTTTTACGACTGTCGTCTTCGATCCTTCCTACCGATCGCTGGGGGCCCGACTCAACTGTTCACGTCCCTGACCGCCCGCGAATCACACGCCGGACAGACGAGCGTCCCCTTCGCGGGGATCCGCGCCTCGCTCCGGAGAAAGCGCTCCCCGCAGTCCGCACACCGCATCCGCGCGCGCTC
>SKWB01000132.1 GCA_007129135.1 Halococcaceae archaeon
GCGGTGGTCGCGGTCGTCCGGCGGCCGACGCTCGTCGCCGCGACGGCCGTCGCGAGCCTCGCCGAGTTCGTCGCCATCGCGACGATGACGTTCCTGCCGGCGATCGTCCTCGCGCTGTACGAGGTGAGCGTCGGACTCGCGGGCACGCTCTTCACCTGCTACTTCGTCGCGATCGCACTCACACAGCCGGTCGCCGGACGGCTCGCCGATCGGTTCTCGTGGGACGTCGTCACCGCCTGTGTCCTCCTCGCCGGTGCGTGTGGCTACGCGCTCGTCGCGCTCGCGCCGGGAACGACCTGGCTCGTCCCTGCCGTGGTCCTCGCCGGGGTCGCGATGGGGTGGAACGGCCCCGTACAGGCGCACGTCCTCGCGACGCTGCCCGAGCGCGACCGCGGACCCGGGTTCGGGGCGATACGGACGACGTACATCCTGCTGGGGGCACTCGGGGGCGTCGTGACGGGCACCGTCGCCGACGTCGCCGGCTGGGCTGTCGCGACGTGGCTGCTGTCGGCGACGCTCCTCGTCGCGGTGCTGGTCGTCCTCTCCGTTCGGGTGGGGGAACCGATTAGTCGGACCGGGCGATAGTGAGGACATGTCCCCGCGGCTCACCGACCCGCTCGCGATCGGCGACTGCGAGCTTCCGAACCGGCTCTACCGTGCGCCGTTGTTGGAGTGTGCCGGGAACGGCCCCGACGCCGTCGAGACCCTGATCGAGGAGCTCGAACCCGCCGCCGAAGCGGGAGCCGGTCTGCTCTTCCAGGGCGCGTCGATCGTCACGCCGGAAGGCGGCTGTGCCGCGCCGAACATGACCCACGTCGCCGACCCCGACTTCGTCTCCCGGTGCTCCGAACTCACCGACCGGGTCCACGCCCACGGCGGGCGGATCTTCGTCCAGCTCGAACACGGCGGGCTTCGGAGTCTCGAGACCTGGCACCGGGCCTACCGGAGCGACCACCCCGACCTGGAGCAGCTCGCGGTCTCCGATCCTCCCGCGCTCCTGCGACTCGGCGAACGCCTCGGCTTCCTCTCGTACGATCCGCACGTCCTCTCGACCGGTGAGGCCTACGACCTCGCCGACCGGTTCGGCGACGCCGCGAGCTACGCGGCCGACGCCGGCTACGACGGGATCCACGTCGCTGGCGCGAACATGGGGATCGTCCAGCAGTTCCTCTCGCCGTACTTCAACCGTCGCGACGACGAGTTCGGCGATGGAACGCGCTTTCTCGAGGCGATCCACGACGCGATCCGAGAGCGGGCCGGCGACGTCCCGCTCGTGACGAAAGTACCCGCGGAGACGCACTCGCCACCCGGAGCCCGACCGAGGCTCTCGGTCGCGGATGGCGTGCGGATCGCCGAAGCCTGCGAGCGGATCGGATACGACGCGCTCGTCCCCGTCGACGGCTCGGTGTTCTGGGACATGAGCATCGTCAGAGGGGAGTACCCCGAGCGCGCCTGGACGGACTCCCGGTTCGAGTCCGGGTACGAGGAGACCTTCGGGGGTCGGCGCTGGAGACTGATCGCGGCGGCGAACCGACTGCACGCCCGCGGGTTCGGCTTCGAGTCGGCGTGGAACGAGCGGTTTTGCAGGCAGGTGCGAAAGCGGGTCGGAGTGCCCGTACTGATGGAAGGAGGTATCAGAAGTCGACCGGGGATCAACAGGCTGCTCGGCACCGGGGCGTGTGACGCGGTGGGGATCGGCCGACCCTTTTACGCCGAGCCGAAGCTCCCCGCCAGGCTGCTCCGGGAGTCGGACGCCGAGGCCGTCTGTGAGAACTGCAACAACTGTACCGTCCCGCAGGCGGCGGGCGCACGCGGGGTCTGCCGGACGCCGAGCGTGATGGCCAGACGGGGAGAGCTCTTGCGAAAAGGGGCGTACGACCGCTGATGGAGCCCGTCTTCTTCCTCGCGGTGGCGCTGCTGATCGGGGGCGTGGTCGCGAGCTTCGTCCCGCTCGTTCCGGGCGCGGGGCTCTCGCTCGTCGCGATCGTGCTCTACTGGTGGTCGACGGGCTACACCGAACCGGGCACGCTCTTCCTCGTGTTCGCGCTCGTCGTCGGGCTCTCCGCGCTCGTCCTCGACTACTTCTCGAGCGTCATCTCCGCGCGGGTGAGCGGTGCCTCGACGCGGACGGCGCTCGCCGCGGGCCTCGTCGGGGTCGTCGCACTCGTCCTCGCGACGCCGGTCGGAGCGCTCCTCACGATCCTGCTCACCGTCTTCGTCCTCGAGTACCGCGAGTCGGGCGAGGTCGACGAGAGCGGTCGACGCGCGGTCTACACCACCCTCGGGATGCTCGCCTCGACCGCGACGCAGGTCGTCGTGACGCTCTTCCTGCTCGTCGGGTTCCTCGTCTCCGTCCTCGTGCTCTGAACTGGGCGGGAGAACGGCGACTTTAGGTGTCGAGGACGTTTCCCTCCCGCATGGCCTCGCGTGAGAACCTGCTCGAACTCCTGGCGCACTACGCACTGATGATCGTGATCATGTTCGCCGTGCTCGCGGCGATCGAGGCCCTCTACGGCGACCTCGACTTCCTCGTCTCGCTCGGCGTCGCCGTCGTCGTCGCGCTCGCCTACTCGATCGCCGTCCGCAGACTCGGCGTCGCCCCGGCCGCCTGGCAGCGCGGCGAGGGCTGAACCGCTGGGATTGATAGCCGACCGCTCCACAGACGGGACATGGAGACCGCCGAAGTCATCCGCACCCGACGATCGGTCCGCGAGTACCGCGACGAACCGATCGACCCTTCCCTCCTCGAGGAGCTGATCGAGCTCGCGACGCTCTCGCCGTCGAGCTACAACATGCAGCCGTGGGAGTTCCTCGTCTGTCGCGAGGACGCGACACTGAGACGGCTTCGCGGGTGTGCGTACGACCAGCCACAGGTGACCGATAGCGCCGTGACGGTCGTCGTCCTCGCGAACCTCGACCCGGCGGCCCACGCCCGCCCGATCCTCGAGGACTCGTTCGAGAAGGGCTACATCGAGAGCGAGCAGGCGCTCGAACGGCGGATCGAGCGGATCGAAGGGAAACGCGACGATCCGCTCGAGGACCGGCGCCTGTGGGCCACCAAGAGCACCTCGCTCGCGGCGATGACGCTCATGCTCGCCGCCTGGGACCGCGGGATCGCCTCCTGTCCGATGGAGGGATTCGACGCCGACGCGCTCTGTCGGGAGTTCGGGATCGATCCCGAGGCCTACGACCCCGTGATGCTGATCACGCTCGGCTACCCGGCAGAGGACGCCGAGGACATCGTCCGCGAGCGGAAACACCGCCGGGCGGTCGAGGAGCTGTGTCACTACGAGTCGTTCGAACCCGATCGCTGAGGGGAGCGAGCCGAGATACCCGCACGATGCTGAAAAGTACCGGTTCTCGAAACCACCCACGAGTACGACGGGGAGAAACCCTACCCAGCGGCGACTTCGACGACGGGGTGCTCGGGCCTCTCGGAAGGCCTTCTTCGTGCCTCAGACGTCCAGGATCCGACGGGCGTTGCCCTCGAGGATCAACTCCCGATCGGCCTCACTGATCTCCGCCTTCCGGACCTGGAAGAGGTCTGCCGAGTACCGGTACTGTAACGGTCGCGTGTACAACCCCGACCCGAAGAGGAGTCTCCGGGCGCCCAGCCCTTCGACGATCGACTCCACCATCAGCCCGAGCGAGTTCACCATGGTCGTATCGAAGTAGAGGTTCTCGAACCGCCTCCCGAGTTCGACGATCCGTCGCTCCTGGCCGAACCGCGAGAGTGTATCGAGGACGACGACGGGCCCGGAGAGACGGTCGGCCACCCGCGGTAACCGATCGAGGCTCTCGAACTCCCAGTCCGGGCTGAAACAGTGGACGAACGGGACGAGGCCGACCGCCTCCGCTCGCTCGAGGACGGCCATCGTCGGAGCGGCGTCGAGCGGGATCCGTTGGTGTCCGTTGTGGACGGTGACTCCGGTGAACCCCGCCTCAGCGAGACGGTCGACCTCCTCTACGGCCGCGTGACCGTGGGCGGGTTCGACCGTCCCGACGGGACAGACCAACCTCTCGTACTCCGCCGCGATCCGGCGCACGCTGTCGTTGAGAGCACGCGTCGCCTCGATGCCGGCGGACGTGTCGTAATCGAACGACGGGAGGATTACGGCCTCTTCGATCCCGTTCCGATCCATGATCCGCTCCCTGAGTTCGTAGTCGACCGCCGGCGAACCCGGGTCGAACCGGTCGGTACTATCCGGGCCCGGCGGCCCCCCGAGGTGGGTGTGGATATCGAGGACCATCTACGACCACAGGTCGGTCCCACCGGTGAAAACCGTTGTCGAGGGCGTCTCCGGTGACCGGGTCGAAGGGTCGAGCCGGAGTGGTGGTCCCGTGCGGCGTCACGACGCCGTCCGGACGGGGTGGCTTCCCCCTCCGGATCGGAGGTCCCGCGGAGCCGGTCGGCGACCCGCCGCCCGTGGCGGTCAGGCGAGTCGAGCGATCAGACCTCGTCGTACCGCCTCGCCATCGTCTCGACGTCGATCACGCCCTCCCGGTCGGGGTCGAGCGCACAGTCGAGCGCCGCGCGGGCGACCGTCTCGACCGCGAGCGGGCGCACCCCACCGAGCGCCGCCGCACCGGGCAGCGAGTCGAGCACACTGAACACCGTATCGACCGCCTCGGGGAAGTGCGGCTGGCCGTCGCCGTGGACGGGACCCGGTCTGAGGGCCACCGACCGGATCGGGAGGTCGGTGAGCGCCCGCTCGGCCCGCCGCTTCGCCGTCAGGTACGCCTCGTCCGCGCCCGGCGGTTTCACCGACGCCGAGAGGAAGACGATCGCGGGCACGCCCGCCTCGACGGCTTCCTCGCCAACCAGGATCGCGCTGTCGCCGTTCAGTCGCTCGAGCGTGATCCCCTCGTCCGGGTGCTCCTCGATGATCCCGACGGAGTGGACTACGGCGTCGACGCCGTCGAGGGTGTCGCGCCACTCCTCGGGGTCGAAGACGTCCGCGGCGAACCACTCCACGTCCGGGTGCGCGTCGGCGGGCGCTCCCGAGCGTGAGACGGCCACCGCTTCGTGGCCGCGCTCGGCCGCGAGCGAACAGACCGCGCGTCCGATGAAGCCACTGGCGCCGGTGACGAGGAGTCGGGCCATGTGGGAGAGAAGGGACCGCACCCGCCTATCGCTTCGGTTTCGGGCCTTTATATCCGCGGCGTCCCTAGGTGGGTCGTGAACCGAACCGAGACCGTACTGGTCGTCGGCGGTGGAGTGACGGGCGTCGGCGTCGCGCGCGACCTGGCGATGCGCGGCGTGGACGTGACGCTCGCCGAACGGGGGACGTTCGCGGGCGGAACGAGCGGGCGCTCGCACGGACTGCTCCACAGCGGCGCGCGCTACGCGGTCGATGACCTCCGCGGCGCGAAGGAGTGTCTCGAAGAGAGCGAGGTGCTGAAGCAGATCGCTCCGCACTGTCTCGATGAGACCGGGGGGTTCGTCGTCCAGGTCGAGGGCGACGATCCCGACTACTTCGAGCGCGTCCGGGAGGCCTGCGACGAGTTGGGAATGGGGACTGAGACGCTCACCGGGGAGGAAGCGCGAACCGAGGAGCCGGGGCTAGTCAAGGAGGTAGAGCGCGTCCTTCGGGTTCCGGACGGAGTGGTCCATCCCTCGCGGCTCACCGTGGCGAACGGGATGGACGCGAGCGAACGCGGTGCGGAGGTCCTGTCCGGGACAGGGGTGACCGACCTCCGGCTGGAGGACGGCCGAGTGGCCGGTGCGACGCTCGAGCGCGAGGGCGAGAGCCGCGAGATCGACGTTTCGTACGTGGTGAACGCGGCGGGTCCGTGGGCCGGAGCGGTGGCGGGACTCGCCGGCTGCGAGGTGGAGATGGCGCCGACGAGCGGCGTGATGGTCGCCGTCGAGTACGACTCGCTCGGGACGGTGCTCAACCGCGCCAGGGCGCCCGACGACGGCGACATCGTGATCCCCCACCCCGAGGAGGCGATCCTCGGGACGACCGCGCGCTCGATCGACGATCCGGACGAGGTACCCGAAGAGGAGTGGGAGGTCGAGGCGATGTTCGAGGAGTGTGGGGCGATGCTCTCCGGGCTCGACCCGGAACAGGTCACGAGGACCTACTGGGGCGTCCGTCCGCTCTACAGCGAGGACAGAGAGACCTGGGAGGGCCGCGGGATCTCCCGCGGGTTCTACCTGCTCGATCACGGCGAGCGCGACGGGGTGGAGGGGCTGGTGACGATCACCGGCGGGAAGCTCACCACCTACCGAGGGATGGCCGAGGCCACCACCGACTTCGTCTGTCGGGACCTCGGGGTGGACGAGCCGTGCCGGACTGCCGAGGAACTGCTCTGGGGAGCCGACGACCCCGAGGCGCTCGACCGGGCGGTCGTGGAGACCGACGCGCGAAACCCCGCCGACGCCGACCTCCTCCCGACCTAACGGCTTTACTCGCTCGGCCCTACCCACGGCTATGGCGATGAGACCACCGGGACCGAAGGGGCTCCCGGTCGTGGGAAGCACCGGCCAGTACGCGCGTGACCCGTTCCGGTTCATGGACGCGGTGCGCGACGCGTACGGCGACATCGCGCGGTTCGACCTCGGCGGCGAGCGGACGTACATGCTCACGAACCCCGCGGACGTCGAACGGGTGCTCCTCACCGAGGAGGGCGAGTACCGAAAACCCGAGTTCCAGGCGGACGCCCTCGGCGAGCTGCTGGGAACGGGGCTCATCCTGAGCGAGGGCGATCTCTGGCGGCGGATGCGAGAGCTCTCCGGCCCGGCGTTCAGGAGCGACCGCCTCTCCTCGCTCGTCCCGACGATGGTCTCACACACCCAGGCGATGACCGAACGGTGGGACGACGGCAACCGGATCGCGATCGAACCGGAGATGGCGCGGGTGACCGTCGCGATCATCACGGAGGCGATGTTCGGCGACGACCTCGGTCGCGAGCGGGTCAGACGCGTCCAGGAGAACCTCGAACCGCTCGGCAGACGGTTCGAGCCCGACCCGATCCGCTTTCTCCTCCCCGACTGGGTGCCGACGCCGGGGAACCGCTCGTACCGGGCGTCGATCGGCGTGCTGGAGGACGTCCTGTCGGAGGTGCTCGCCGAACGGGGATCGAACCCGCAGGGAGGCGACCTGCTCTCGATCCTCGTCCGTGCGCGGGAGGAGGGAGCGATCGACGAGACACAGGTTCGCGACGAGCTGATGACGATGCTGCTCGCCGGCCACGACACGACCGCGCTGACGCTCACCTACGCCTGGTGGCTGCTCGGCACGCACCCCCAGGTCGAGGCGCGGCTCCACGAGGAGTTCGAGTCGGTCCTCGGTGGCGAGCCACCGGAGACCGCCCGACAGGTGCGCGAGTTGCAGTACGCCGGCTGGGTGCTGAACGAGGCGATGCGGCTCTACCCACCGGTCTACACCATGTTCCGGCAGGCGAACCGCGACGTCACGCTCGCGGGCTACGAGGTCGAGGCGGGGTCGATGCTGATGCTCCCCCAGTGGGCGATCCACCGCGATCCGCGGTGGTTCGACGATCCAGAGCGGTTCGACCCGGAACGGTGGAAGCCGGAGCGGGCGGCGGACCGCCCGCGGTTCTCCTTCTTCCCGTTCGGCGGCGGCTCGCGGAGCTGTATCGGCCGACAGCTCTCGATGCTGGAGGCGAAAGCGATACTCGCGACCGTCGCGAGCGAGCACCGTCTCGAACCGCTCGACGACCGGGCGTTCGACCTCAGGGCCTCACTCACCCTGCATCCGGGAGAGCGGATCGAGATGGGGGTCCACGACCGTTGATCAGGGGACCGTCTCGTACCAGGGCTCGTCGCACTCGGGACAGCGCCGGATCGGGTCCGCAGGGGTCGCGGTCCGGCCGCAGTCCGGACAGACCCACTCGGTGCCCTCTCCGTGCCGGTCGAGGAACCACTCCATCGTCCCGCCGTGCTCGACGAGTTTCGACTCCTCGAAGGCGTGGACGACGACGGTGTGCCCGGTCTCGCCCTCGTGGTGGAGGCGGAGGCGTTCGAGCCTATCGTAGGCGTACCACTCGACGCCCTCGTCGAACTCGTTACAGTCGAGGCAGGTTGCGGTGATCCAGATATCTCCCATTGTCGTATCCTCCAACAAACACATCTGATCCGTTATGCATTTTTGTCGTACACCGATTCATGTATACTTTCATAAATACCTTTCGGGGACGGTAATCGAGTGACTAGGGCGAGGAGAGAGGAATACATGAATCAACCTGTACGGTAGCACATGGTTATTGCCCCCGTCACCGGTCCGCCTCAAAAAACGGTCCTCCCCTGGTCGATGGACATCGACTCGGGATCCGGGTGGTGGGTGAACGGTGGTCCGAGGCCGGACCGACGGACACGACCGCGTCGAAAACATACGCTATAGAATAATAAGAGTTTCGTTACTTTTGGCCGCACCGGTCGGCGTGGGAGCCGGCGATCGACACGCTCATTCCCGCGAGCGGACTCCGTGGCGGTAGACTCGGTCCGACGACCGGTCGGTGATTCACTGGATGCGCTGGCGATACCGAGAGACCGTCCTCGCGCTCTGTACGGTCGCGTTCTTCGCGACGATGGTCGCCCGACTCGTCATCAGTCCGGTCGTCCCGGCGATCACCGCCGAGTTCGAGGTCTCGAACACGGTCGTCGGCCTCGCGCTCACGGGGCTCTGGATGGCCTACGCGCTCTCGCAGTTCCCGAGCGGGATCCTCGCCGACAGATACGGCGAACGGCTCGTGATACTCGTCGCGGTCTGGGGCACCGCGGTGACGAGCCTCCTGCTCGCGCTGTCGCCGAACTACCCCGCCTTCCTCCTGGTCGCGATCTGTCTCGGCGGGGTCGCCGGCCTCCACTACAGCGTCGGGACGACGCTGCTCACCCGCACCTACCGGGACATCGGGACCGCGATCGGGCTACACAACGGCGGTGCCCCGGCGGCCGGACTGCTCGCGCCGATCGCCGCCGCCTGGGTCGGCGTCCAGTACGGCTGGCGGCCCGCGGTCGCACTCGGCGCGCTCGTCGCGATCCCCGCAGCGGTGCTCTTCGCGTGGAAGGTGGAGCCGACGGAGCCACGCCGGCCGGACCAGCCGATGCGCGAGCGCGTCGAGATCGGAGCGGTCCGGGAACTGCTCTCGAGACCCGAGATCGCCTTCACCGTCTGTCTCTCCGTGCTCTGTGCGTTCGTCTGGCAGGGTACCGCCTCCTTCCTCCCGACGTTCGTGATCGAGCACAGAGGTGGCTCCGCGACGCTCGCGGGCGTCGTCTTCTCCGCGTACTTCGTCGTGCAGGGGGTCGTGCAGGTGGGCGTCGGCGCGCTCTCCGACAGGATCGGACGCGACACGACGGCCGCCGGCTGTATGCTCGCCGGTATCCTCGGCTTCTCGCTGTTCGTCCTCGGCACCGGACTCCCCTCGATGGCGCTCGCCGTGCTCCTGGTCGGCACCGGTCTGAGCTGGTCGGCAGCCGTGCTCCCGCGGTTCATGGACCACCTCTCGGAGGCCGAGCGCAGCGCCGGCTTCGGGCTCGTTCGGACCGTCTACATGGTGATCGGCTCGCTCGGCTCCGTCGGTGTCGGCCTCGTCGCCGACACGTTCGGCTGGGCCGTCTCCTTCGGGATGCTCGTCGCCTTCCTCTCGGTCGTGCTCTGTGCACTGGTCGGGAACCGGCTGCTCGGACTGGGCTACTGACTCGCTCGTCCGTCACACTGATACGGACTGCCGTACCTGTTGACCACTCAGACCGAGGGGTGGGTACCGATCCGACCGGGACGGACCGAGGGCAGTCCGTATGGGGGGATCGATCCGGGCAAACGCTGATTACGCTCGTCGGTGCACGAGGTGTGTGAACGTTATACGTCCGGTCAGCCGAGACGCCGGCGCCGCCCGGTTCCGGGGGAGGGACGGTGCTCGTTGACCTGCTTATCGGCGTGTGCGTCGGGGCGCTCGCGCTCTGTGCGCTGTTCGGTCTCTCGCGACGGCTCGAACGGTCCCCCGGACGGCCCCCGAACGGATCGAGACCGCGAGCGGTCCGACCGGACGGCGGCCACGCGAGCGGGGCCGAACTCGAGCGGGCGAAGCCGACCGGGGTGGTCCGCTGGCTGACGACGGTCGACCACAAGGACATCGGGCTCATGTACTTCGCGGTGGCCGGAGCCGCGTTCTTCTGGGGCGGTACCGACGCGATCATGCTCCGGACGGAGCTGCTCACCCCCGAGGCGGACGCGTTCACCATCGAGACGTACAACGCGCTCTTTACGATGCACGGCATCACGATGCTCTTTCTCTTCGCCACCCCGGCGATCTTCGGCTTCGTGAACTACTTCCTCCCCATCCTGATCGGCGCCGACGACATGGCCTTTCCCCGCGTCAACGCCATCGCGTTCTGGCTGCTGCCGATCTCGTTCGCGCTCATCCGTGCCGACATGCTGACCGACATGCCCGCACACGTCATCGCGCTCGTCGATCCGGCTCTCGCGGAGCCGCTCTACGCCATCTCCCCGATGCAGGCCGGCTGGACGATGTACCCGCCGATGTCCGCCGAGCTGCTGAGCCCCCACCTGGATCTCGTCTTGCTCGGCCTCCACCTCTCGGGCATCGCGACCGTGATGGGGGCGATCAACGTCATCGCCACGATCTTCACCGAGCGCGCACCCGATCTCGACTGGGGCCGACTGGACATCCTCTCGTGGACCTTCCTCGCGCAGGCGGGACTGATCCTCTTCGCCTTCCCGATGCTCGGCACCGTCCTCCTGATGCTGCTCGCCGACAGGAACCTCGGCACGCAGTTCTTCACCGTCGAGGGTGGCGGGCCGATCCTCTACCAGCACCTCTTCTGGTTCTTCGGCCACCCCGAGGTCTACATCGTCGTGTTGCCACCGATGGGGCTGATCAGCTTCATCCTCCCGCAGTTCGCGGGTCGGAAGCTGTTCGGCTTCAAGTTCATCGTCTACTCGACGCTCGCGATCGCGGTGCTCAGTTTCGGCGTCTGGGCGCACCACATGTTCACGACGGGGATCGATCCGCGGATCCGCGGGGCGTTCATGGCCGTCACCATCGCCATCGCGGTCCCGTCGGCGGTGAAGGTGTTCAACTGGATGACGACGATGTGGCAGGGGCGGATCCGTCTGGAGGCACCGATGCTCTTCTGTATCGGTGCGATCGCGACGTTCATCGTCGGCGGCGTGACGGGGGTGTTCCTCGGGTCGATCCCGATCAACCTCCAGTACCACGCGACGTACTACGTCGTCGGTCACTTCCACCTGATCATCACCGGCTTCATCCCGTTCGCGATGTTCGCGGGCGTCTACTACTGGTACCCGCTCCTGACGGGGCGGATGTACGACACGCGCCTCGCGCGGGTCCACTTCTGGACGAGCACGGTCGGCGTGCTCGTCACCTTCCACGCGCTGTTGCTCATCGGCGCGCTCGGCCTCCCGAGGAGGTACGCCGAGTACCCCGCGGAGTTCGCTCCGCTCCAGATCGTCGCCACGGGCGGGGCGTTCGTCATCGCGATCGGACAGGTCGTCTGGGGCTGGAACATGCTCCAGTCCTACCGGACGGGGCCGACGGTCGGTGCCGACCCCTGGAACCTGAAGGAGTACGGCTTCTTCACCCGGGAGTGGGAGTGGTTCGAGGAGCGCCTGGAGGAGCGAGGTGGTGCCGAGGCCGTCGCGGTCGCCCGCGAGGGTGAGGAGTGATCAGGACTCCGACGAGGGCGAGGCCGACGTCACCGCCGGCTGCTCCGCGAAGTGCTCGTAGACGACCCCGAGCGTGAAGCCGTAGGCGAGGTGGGCGAGGAAGGTGAAGAAGAGGTAGATGAAGAGTAGCTGCGTGTCGAGGTCCGCGGGCTGTCCGAGGAGGACGAACGCGACCCAGAGGACGAGCGCGAAGGCGACGGCCTGGACGGGCAGGTCGTCGGTCCGGAGCAGACGTCCGAGATACGGCGAGAGCGCGACGAAGAGCACCGGCCAGGCGACGATCCCCGCGAGCGTGAAGAGCGCCATCCCGACGACGAACTGGTCGGGGACACCGACGAACCGGGCGATGATCGCGGGCACGTCGAGGGTGAGACGGGTCTGCGTCGCGAGGAAGAGGAAGAGAAGCATCATCACCGCCGTCGCCGCGGTGCCGGCGACGGCTGCACGGATCAGCCTGTTCATACCAGCCATACCCCGGTTCCCTCGAAAACCCTGTCGGTGGGATCGGACGATCCGGAAGAGAACCGTACTTACCGCCACCCCTCGAACCCGGAGCGATGAGTGTCGTCGGGATGGACCGAGACACGCTCGGCCGGTACTCGCTGGTGGCGCTCGGCGGTGGGGGCTACCTCTGTCTGATGTTCGTCTGGTTCTCGCTCCCGGCGTACCTCGGGCCCGTGATCGACGACCTCGGGCTCTCCGGGACCGAAGCGGGAGTCCTCGTCGGCGCGATCCCGCTCGTATACGTCCCCCTCGGACTGGCGAGCGGCTACCTCGTCGATCGGATCGGACCGCGTATCGCGCTCGCCGGCGCGCTCGTGATAATCGGGGGGGCGCAGCTCCTCCGGGCGGTCGCCGAGAGCTTCCCCTCGCTACTGCTCGCGACGATGCTGATCGGCATCGGCGGGACGGGCGTCACGTTCGGGCTGCCGAAGCTCGCCGCGGACCTCTTCCCCGCCGACCGGGTGGGGACCGCCGCCACGGTCTACCTCGTCCCCTCGTATCTCGGAACCGCCGCCGCGTTCGGCCTCGGGCGACCCCTGATCGGCCCGTTCCTCGGCGGCTGGCGGCCGCTCTTCCTCGCCAGCGGGCTCGTCGTCCTCGCCTACGCCGGTCTCTGGACGGCCGCCGTGGTCGCCGCGCGGGTGAGCGGAACGGCCGCGGCGAGAACCGAACCGACCGAGGAGGGACGGTCGTTTCTCGACGACCTCGGCGCGGTGGTCGGGAGCCGCGCGATGTGGCTCCTCGTCGCGATCGGGACGATGTACCTCTTCACGCTCCACGGACTACAGGGCTGGCTCGTGACGATCCTCGAGGCCGGTGGGAGTTCGCCCGCCGTCGCCGGGACGATCGCGAGCCTGCTGGTCGTCGCCCAGATCGCGGGCGTGCTCGCGATCCCGCCGCTCGCGGATCGGCACGACCGGAGGCGCGAGGCCGTGATCGGTGCCGGCGTCTGCTGTGTCCTCGGCCCGCTCGGTCTGCTCGTGCTGGTAGGGGGAGGCTGGCTCGCTATCTTCCCCGTGGCGCTGATCGGCCTCGGCGTCGGTGGGCTCTCGCCGCTCGTCAGGGCGCTCCCCGTGGAGCTTGAGGGGATCGGCCCGCGACTCACCGGCACCGCGGTCGGACTCGTCTTCGCCGTCGGGGAGATCGGCGGCTTCCTCGGGCCCGTGATCGTGGGTGCCCTCAACGATCTGACGGGGTCGTTCGCCCCAGGGATCGCCCTGTTCGCCTGCGGTGGCCTAGTGGTCGTCGGCGCGGGCACTGCACTGGAGATCTGAACGCTTTCTCACGCAGCCGACCACACACGCCGGGTCCCTCCGGATTCGCGTACGGGTCACGGCCCGTCGAGGCGGCCCGGTCCCACCGATCGATCGCCGCCGTTTCCGGTACCGTCCGTCCTATCTCCGCGCGATAACCGGAGGAAACCCCTGTAGCAGTGGGAGAATTACCCGACTGTTTTGATTTTCCCGCCTGTATTTTCCAGTCCGTTATACAATTCAAAAATAATAGGGCTTTATTTGATTCTCCCGGAAAACGGGAGTCACCATCGAATCAGCGGGATGGTGGATTTGATGGTTCGGTTAGCTGTTGCCACGCGCAGCGGCCAGAAACGACCACACGCCAGAGACGTACGCAAACGACTAGTGACAACAATGAACGAACACACACGAGATAGAGAACGACCGGTACGAACGACGCGACGATCGACGCTCCGGAAGATAGGACTCCTCACGACGACGTTCGGACTCGGAACGGGGGTCGCGGGGACCGCGAGTGCGAACAACGGGCGGGGCCGGGGACGCGGCCGCGAACAGGTGTCCCAGGTGACGTTCGCCCAGCAGACCACCGACGGGAAATCGGTGACCGTCGCACAGACGTTCCTGCCTGACGGCGGATACATGTCGATTCACGACGCGAGGACCAGATTCGATTTCGAGCTGGAGTCCGCGCTCGGCGAGGACCTCGAGTCCGTAAACGAGGGCGACTTCGCAGGGACGTTCGAGCTGATCTGTCGGAGCCTCATCGGAATCACCGACCTGCTCGACTCCGGCGTGCATACGGGCGTCGAAGTGGAGCTGTTCAACGATGCGTCACCGGCGGTCAGAGACTTCGGGAGAGAGGGCCCGTTGGATGAGGGGCAGCCGCTCGTGGCTATTCCTCACGTGAACGATCCGGATGAGTCAGAGCAGGTGGTTGACGAGGACGAGTTCCTCCTCGAAGTTCGGGACAACGAGAACAAGGACGGTCAGATACTGTTCGGTGATGGGGCATATACTGATGGTGGTGGCCCGCTCGACGGTTTCGTCGCCACACACGACATGGCGCCGGTGATCCTCGACGACGCGACACCGCGAGGGCGAGTGTCCGCGATCCACGAAACGAACGAACTCAGGCGAGAGTTCAACTCGTAACCCTCGCGGGCGGAGACCGAGACGAATTTTTTCCCTGTGGGCTCGATCCGGGAGGACCCCCCACTGCGTGATCAGTTCGACCGACCGGATCGGCCGGTGGATCGTGTGGATACGCGCCCGGCGTCGCTCGTCCACACGGTTAGCGGCCTTCGAGAGAACGGACAGACGGACCACAGGAACGAAAGAACGGGAGCGGACCCGAGCTAGGTGCCTGAGAGACCCCTCTTCCCGACTGCATGCGGGTACCACTCCACACCGGTCGTCGACCCACTCTCGACCACCGCTTTCCGCCTCAGGCCGAGGATACAACGGCCTCGAGCCCGACCTCCCTCCATGGACGACGTGGCCGCGGATCCGGGTGCCGATACGTGTCTCGTCCCCGCAGTCGATAGCTTCGCCGAACAGGCCGAGCGCCGAGCCCAGACCGAACGCGAAGCGGTCGAGTGGGCTATCGACGAACTGGAACGGGTGATCGACGACCAAGGCGTCGATCTCGAGCCGTTGCTCGAGTACGCACGGCGGAGTCGGGAGAGCCTGCCCGACCGCCACCTCCGGGCGTACGAGACGATGGCCCGGGTGTTCGACGTCGATCCGGCCGTCTACGACGTCTACGTCTTCGCCTACGCGGAACTCTGCGAGGAGCTGGCCGACGGCGTCGGACGCTCCGAGAAGAACCCCAAGGGGTGTACGAACGTCCTCGTCTCGCCGGAGAGGGTCGATTCGGACGGTGGGTTCGACACCGATTCGGCCGGCGCAGATACCGACAGTCCGGGGGCGCTTGTGCTCAAGAACCGGGACATCGCGGGCCGGGGAACGCGCCCGAAGTCGGTCATCGAGCAGCCACCGATCGACGACTACTACGGCTTTCTGACGGTCGACACGTGTGGGACGATCTCGACGTTCAAAGGCGTCAACGACCGGGGACTGGTCGCGGCCAACACCTACATCGACAGTACGCGTGACGACGTCGACCCGGAGGACCAGCTGCGAAACGGCACCGTCATCCGGACGCTCCTGGAGACGTGTGCCACCGTCCGCGAGGCTCGAAGTCACCTCGAGTCCCATCCGACGCGTCGACTGAGCGGTCAGACGCTGTTCCTGGCCGACGCGACCGATAGCGCCTTGCTCGAGATCGATCCGGTGACCGAGCGGATCACCGTCGACGAGGACCGTGTCGTGACCAGAACGAACCACTTCGTGGACTCGGCGTCGACACAGACCGAGAGCTCGACGAACCGGCGCGAGCGCGCGCTCGAGCTGCTCGAGGAGGCGGACCGACTCGACCGTACCGATCTGTGGGCGGTCGCCCGAGATCACGCGAACGGCCCCGGCGACGGTTCGATCTGTCGCCACCCGGAGCCAGAGACGGACGAACCGCACGCGTTCGGACAGTTGACGACGGCGAGTACCGCGATCTTCGAGGGCGGCTCACCCGTGATCGAGATCGGGTTGGCGAACCCGTGCGGAACGGAGCGCACGCGGTGTACGTTCGGCGAGGAGGTCCCGACCGACCTCCGGACGGGTCGGCGGTGGCTCGATCGGCTTCAGTGAACGGAGAGCCAAGGGATACACCGAAGCTGGGGAGTGATCCCGTCCCGTGCGAACAGTCTCGACGATGCTCCGTATCACGGAGTGTGTGCCTCCAGGTTTCTGAATTGGAAGCTACCCACGAACTGCGCACAGGGGAGCGTCTACGCTGAGAAGATGCTCTCGGGGAGATACGCGGACACTACCCAGTTCGGTGCGTCGACGACCTCGTTGATCTTCAGATCGACGGCCACCGAACAGAGAAGGTACGCCTCGCCCCGAGAGAGCCCCCGTTCTTCGTGCAGGTGGTCGATCATGTGTTCGATCGCTTTCTCGCTGGCAGTCATGAGATCGGAGTCGATACCCGCCGTCGCGTACATCGGCTCGTCGACGCCGCTCGCGGTGAACGGCCCCGTGGTCTCGAACTGTGGCTCCTCGACGGAGATATCCGGTCGGCGGGTCAGCCGTGCAGTCACCGACATCGGTGCCTCGATTCCGGTGACACAGACCTCGCCATCGCCCTGTGCTGCGTGACAGTCACCGATCGAGAACAACCCACCCTCGACCTCGATGGGGAGGTACACCGTCGACCCGGCCGTGAGGTGTTTGATATCGACGTTGCCACCGACCCGCCGTGGCGGTGTCGTCGAATGCGTACCGTTTGCACGAGGTGCGACACCGATACAGCCCGGGAACGGGTTCACCGGCACTTCGATTCCGTCCACGAACCTCGCTACGTCGTCGTCGAGCTCCCAGATGTGCAACCCCGGTTCGTCGAACTCCTCCGGGAGGAGTCCCTTTCCTGCATCCCCCTCGTAGAAATACGTGAATCCGTATCCTCGGTGTTCGAACTCGAGGAGCTCGACTTCGAGGACCTCACCCGGTGCAGCGCCCTCGATAGCCACCGGACCGGTGAGTGGATGGCCGTCGAAACGCAGCGACCGAAGCGTTTCGACGGTGGCGTCGGTTCCGAGCTGACCGTTCGATGCGTCCCGACAGTCGAAGCGAACGACGTCACCGGATTCGACCGTCAGAACGGGGCTCCGCTCGTGGGACCAGTCGTAGTGTACGTTCGATTCGTCGTCGGAGAGTCGATGGTCGACGGTCCAGCTGTGTTCGCTCACTTCCCTCACAGTGAGCGTCGCTCCGCATCAATGACGCGGTAGAAGCCGCACGAGAATTCCTCCCTCGTGAGATCCACCAGTGACGGCGAGGCGTTCGATCCCACCGATTCGGAACTGGAGCCCACGACACCGACTCCCCCTCGACCGAAAAGAGAAGACCCTCCACCGTCACGGTTCGGTATGTTTCGACCCGAGATCACATCGCCAGCGGACGATTCGAGAACCGGTCGAACCGAGTGGACCACCCCGGTCCGGAGCGGGTCCCGATGACACTCGGAGACGTGGACGCCCTCGTGTTCGACGTGTTCGGTACGGTCGTGGACTGGCGGAGCGGGGTCATCCGCGACGGCGAACGGCTCGGCGAAGCCAAGGGGCTCGACGTCGATTGGGCCGCGTTCGCAGACGCCTGGCGCGAGGAGTACCAGCCATCGCTCGCCCGCGTCCGACGGGGAGAGATCGCGTGGCGGAACCTCGATTCCCTCCACCGCGACTCGCTCGAGGGGCTCCTCGACCGCTTCGGCGTGGACGAACTAACCGACGGGGAGACGGAGCACCTCAACCGTGTTTGGCACCGACTCGACCCGTGGCCGGACGCTCTCCCCGGCCTCACCCGGCTCCGTTCGGACTACGTGGTCGCCCCGCTGTCGAACGGTCACGTGCGGTTGCTCACGAACATGGCCAAGCGGGCGGGCATCCCGTGGGACCTGATCCTCTCGGCCGAACTCTCGGGACACTACAAACCGGACGAGGA
>SKWB01000039.1 GCA_007129135.1 Halococcaceae archaeon
GGGAAAGCGTACGGAAAGCGGAAGCGGAGGGAGCTCGGGACGAGGGTTCCTGCGCCGACACGACGGAGAGTTAATGCGCGAGGAGGGTCGATCCTGGGGCATGAAGGTCACCGACGCGATCGACGCCGCGCTCTCGACGTACGTCGCGAAGCTGACCTCGATCCTACCCTTCTACCTGCTCGGATCGAGCGTCGGCCTCGTCGCCCGGGTGTTCCCGCTGGTCGGACTGTTCGTCGCCTACCTGGTCCTCGAGGCCCAGGGACGGATGGACGAGGTGAGGGAGGCGATCGCCGGTCTCGATCCCGAGGTCGTCGAGGAGCTAGAGGCCGCAGAGGACGACCCGACCACGACGGCGACCGATCCGGAGGAGCTCCCGACCGGGGAGCTGGAGACGATCGCCGAGGCGCTGTTCTCGCTCGAGGCGATCGCCGTCGTCTCGCTCTCGGTTCTCGTCGGGGTCGTCGTCTACGTCGTCCTCGCGGCCGCGGTCAGGGCGGGCGAGATCCACACCGCCTACGCCGGTCTCGAGGAGCGTCCGCCGGTCCACGCCGGGGTGAGCGGCTTCTTCCGCGACGCGGTCTCGTTCGTCGGGCTCAGACTCATCCAGATCGCGCTCTACCTCGCGGTGACCGTGCTCTACGGCCTCGTCCTGTTCGTCGTCGTGCTCTCCGGCGCGGAGGGCGGGTTGGGGCTGCTCGCCCTCGCGCTCGCGGTGGTACTCGCGCCGATCTGGCTGCTCGCGATCCTCGCGATCGCCGCCGTCTTCGTCTTCGCTCCGCAGGCGATCGTGGTGGATCGGGTGGGCGCGATCGCTGGCCTCAAGCGAGGGGCGGGATTCATCCGCCGCCGTCCCGGCGCGTTCTTCGTCTACGTCCTGATCGCTATCGGACTGACCGTCGCGGCGGCGGTCGTCGGGAGTCTCCTCGCGGTCTTCGACCTCACACAGGTCGCCACGCTGCTCGGTATCGTGCTCCTCACGCCGTTCGTCGACCTGCTCAAGACCGGGATCTACGACGAGAGCGGGCGGATCGCCGACCGCTCGATCCGGGACGAACGAACGCTCCGCGCGCGCACGCGAGGTGCGTTCGCGCGTGGCTGGGGGACGCTCTGGTCGTTCACGAGGGACTCACCGGGAGCGCTCGCCGCGAGTTTCGGGCTCTTCGGCGTCGGGATGGTCGGCGGCTATCTCGCGCTCGGTGGGGTGACCGTGGACACGACCCCGCCGGGCGACCCGACGGAGATCTTCGGCGTCTTCCCGCTCGACGTCTTCGTCACCATCGCGGTGAACAACTGGCTCGTCGGCGTCGACACCGCCTTCGCCGGCTTCGCGTTCGGGGTTCCAACCGCCGTGAACCTGCTCTTCAACGGCGTGATCGTCGGCCTCGTCGCGGGCGTCAGCGCCGACCTCGTGCTCGTCGCGGCACTGATCGTTCCCCACGCCCTGATCGAACTGCCGGCCATCGCCATCGCCGGTGCGCTCGGGTTCCACCTCGCCGGCGTCGGCTGGAACAGGCTTCGGGGTCGCATCGACGACCGTGACGTCGCAGGTGAGATCGACCGCGCGTTCTGGGTGCTCGTCGGCCTCTTGATCCTCTTCGTGATCGCCTCGTTCGTCGAGGCGTTCCTGACACCTCGGATCGGCGGCCTGTTCTTCTGAGGTCCACTCGAAACGAAGGGGTTGCGGTTTTCCGCTCGCCGCCCGACCTACCTCTCAAACGACGAGAGTTCGTCTGACGTGCGTCAGACACACACCCGACGTCCGTCGGTTTCGGACGATGAGTGCCGTCTACCGCCCCGTTTCGGGCTTCGCTGACGCCACGTCACACCCACGGTTCCACTGGAGCTACGGGACCACCCCGACGGTGAGTAGCGTCCCGAGTGTCCGGTACCGTTCGACCATCGCCTCGCGGCGCTCGAACCCGTCCGTGGGGAAGGCGCTCTCGGGAGGTATCTCCGTCTCGGTGTCGGGAACGTTCTCTTGGGAGGCGACGTGAAAGCCCGCCTCGCGGAACGCCTCCCGGTACTCGGCGGCGCTCCAGCGCGTCATCGAGACCGAGATGCTCTCCTGCCAGCCGTGGGAGTGGACGTTCTCCTCGTAGTAGTTCACCGCACAGTGGAAGGTCCCACCCGGACGCAGCACCCGGTGGAGCTCCGAGAGCGTCTCGGTCGGGTCGGAGGCGTAGTAGAACGCCTCCATCGAGAAGGCGTGGTCGAGACTCCCGTCCACGAAGGGAAGCGAGCCGAACTCACCGACCAGGTAGCCGATGTCGGGATCGTCGGTGTAGGAGTCCGCGTTTCGCGTCATCTCGGGCGAGCCGTCGAGTCCGTAGCCGGCTCCGATCCCCCTCGTCTCCCGGAGTGCCCGGAGCGCGTAGCCGCTCCCGGTGCCGAGGTCGAGGACCGATTCGCCCCCCTCTACGGGCATCGCGGCGAGCGCGTGTTTCGCGGTGTGCCAGTGGCGTGCTTCCATCCCCCTGTCCCGACCGTCGGCCGCCCAGTCGTCGAACTCCTCGCGGACGCTCATATCCGGGTCAGGAGTGGCTAAGTCAAAACCGTTCGGAGACGCGCTCTCGAGGCGCTGGGCGGACTTCCCCCACGCTTATGTCGGTTCCCTTCGCCTGTGTGGACATGGAGTACGCCCTCGCGGTGGAGAACGCCCCCGACTCGATCCCCGGCGGGACCGGGGTCCTCCTCGTACACCCGAGCACGGGCGAGACCGATCGGATCGACACCGACTTCCTGAAGACCGACACCGACTCCTTCCTCGTCGTCTCGACCCGCACGACCGCCCGGGAGGTGATGCAGAAGATCGATCACTACGGCGTCGACGAGTCGAAAGCCGTGATCCTCGACACGCTCAGCGTCGAACGCGGCTACTCGCGTCGCAGCGCCGAGAACGTCCACTACGTCTCCGCACCGGACGACCTCGACGCGATCGTCTCGCAGGTCGAGCGGTTTCTCGCGAACCACGACGGGAAACTCCGCGTGAGCGTCGACTCGGTCACCGAACTGATCTACTACGCCGACGACGAGCCCGCCTACGAGGCGGTCGAGGAGCTGCTCGGACTGCTCGTAGAGCACGACGCCGTCGGCCTCTTCCACCTCGCAGAGGAGGTCCACGACGAGCCGACGGTAGACCGGTACGTCTCCCTGTTCGACGGAACGATCTACCTCGACGAGGACGGCGACGTGACCGGCGAGTTCTAGACGTCCTCTCCGAGCGACCTCACCGTCTTCTCCGCCCACCGGACTGCGTACTCGGAACCGTACTCCCCGTAGGCCGCCGTGTCGAGCGCCGAAAAGGGCGTGGGCAGCGAGAGGTCGTGTCTGATCGCTCCACAGGCGTACTCCGTCGCCTCCGCGAAGTCGGTCTCCCCGGTCGCTACCTCCGCAGGCAGCCCCTCTAGCCTAGGCTCGAGCCGCTCGCCCGCGTCCGTCCACTCCTCGTGGAGGCCGGGGAACTCCTCGGCCCACCCGGCGAACGTCTCCCGGGTCTCGAGTCCGATCCACCCCTGATAGAGCGCCGCCGCGATCTGGTAGCTGCTCCGGGGGTCGAACGAGAGCGTCTCACAGAGGTCGGGGTACCGCTCGCCGAAGAAGCCGAGGAAGCCCTCGGGTATCTCCAGTCCGATCTCGACGAGCGCGTTCGCGACCAGGAAGTCGACGAACCCCTCGGGAGCGCCCTGTACCCGGGCTTTCACCAGACAGAGCGGTGGCTCGGTCTGTCGCGTCCAGATCACGCTCCCACCCTCGGGGAGGCCGATCACGAGATCCGGCCCGGCGAACCGCCGGAGTGGCTCCGGGGTCCCCTCGGGAAGCCACTCCGAGGGGTAGCTCACCGGCTCTATCGAACTGGTCACGAGCGCGAGTTCGTCGAGCGCCTCCAGCGGGAGGCTCTCGAAGTCCGCCTCGCAGTCGAGCACGAGCGTTTCGGGTGCGTACTCCCTGCGGACGCCCTCGAGTTCCTCACCGAGCGTCCGCTCGCGGAACATCTACGAGAGGAGGCCGGCGACGAACGCCCCGATCAGCAGCGCCGAGAGCAGCGCCGAGACGGCGACGGTTCCCACCACGATCGTTGTCGCTTGACTCATACAAGGAGATGAACACCCCGTGGTATAAAATCGAGTGGGTTCTCCCCGTCGTGGACCACCGTCCCACGGGTTCCGGTGGAGTCAGCAACCGGACGACGCCGTCACTGCCTGTGGTTTCCACCGGAAGTGAGAGGGTACTACCGGGCCCGGCTGTTGAGACGAAAACCGGTCGAAGGGTGAGGCTACCGCTCGCCGCGGAACGATTCGGGCATCTCGATCACGTACCGGCCGTCCTCTCGGAGCGCGATGATGTACTCGTCGCGTTTGTAGAGCTCCATCAGGTTGAGTTCGTAGGTCCCACGGTCGACGATCCTGATGCTCTCGAACTGCTCGTTGAGCTCCCGCCGAAGCTCGTCGATTCCGGGGCTCTCGTCCTCCCCGTCGTCCACCGGTTCCTCCGGGTCGGCGTCGGGTGACTCGCCGACGCTCGCGGCGGCCCACGAGAGCTCCTCGTCCGTGACGACGTCGGAGCGGGCAGCGCTCTGTGCGCTGTCCTCCCCACCGGATTCGACGGCGTCGGCGTCGATCTGATCCCCGACCTCCGAATCCTCCGCCGACTCCGCCGACTCCCCCGCGGTCTGGTCCGGCCACTCACGAGTCGTCTCGGTGGACTCAGGTTCCGCCGTGGCCTCGCCGGCGTCGTCGGATCCACCCGCACTCACCCAGTCACGGACGGCCGTTCCCGCCCGGGCCGCCTTCCGAGTGACCGATCCGCCGGGCGGGTCGGGTCGTTCCGGTGGCTCGTCGGTCGTCGTCGGTGTTTCGCCCTTCGGAATGAACTGAAACGTGTTGCCGCCGCAGTCCGGACAGCCCGAGAGCATCTCCTTCGAGCCGTCGGGGAAGGTCCGCTCACAGGTCGTACACTGGTGAGGCATTCGGGGCTAGCGCCGCGAGACGAGCGCGCTGATCAGGGTCTCGTCCTTGTGGAGGGTCTCGATCTGGTTCGCCGGGCCGATCACGGTCAGTTTCGCGGGCGAGTCCTTCCCCATCAGCCGGCCGAAGAACCCGGTGTTCCCGGTCTGCGATCGTGGGTAGGTCTCGATCTCGATGCCGTTGAACCCGTCGGGGGTGATCTCGCTCATCGTCACCTCGATCAGTTTCGACTCCTCCTCCGGCGAGAGCCCCTCCTCCAGGATGACGATGTTCCCGTCGTGGACGCCGTCGAGGATCATCCGGATCTTCTCCATCGAGGCCATGTTCGACATCCGCTCGCCGCTGATCAGGTCGATCTGAACCCCGTCGCCGCCGTCGTCCGGTTCTCTGAGTTCCGCCATCTTACCCGAAGTACTCCGCGATCTTGTCGTACACTTCGTCCATGTTCTCGCCCTCGAGCGCCGACAGCGGCACCGTCTCGTGCTGTGGGA
>SKWB01000314.1 GCA_007129135.1 Halococcaceae archaeon
CTGGCGACGCCCGGCGGCGTCGTCTCCGACACCGGCGTCGCGGGGCTCACGCTCGGCGGCGGCATCGGACACCTCCGGTGTCGGTACGGCCTGAGCTGTGACAACCTCCGGTCGGTCGACCTGGTCACCGCCGACGGCGAGTACCTGACCGCGAGCGCGGAGGAGAACGCGGAGCTGTTCTGGGGGCTTCGTGGGGGTGGCGGGAACTTCGGGGTGGTCACGGGCTTCGAGTTCGACCTCCACCCCGTCGGTCCGGAGGTCGCGACCTGTCTGGTGTTCTACCCGGGCGATCGGCTCCGGGAGGTGCTGGGCGACTACCGGGAGTTCGTCGCCGACGCACCGAGGGAGATCAGCACGCTCGTCTTCGCCGGCGAGCTCCCGGAAGAAGAGCTGTTCCCGGCCGATCGGGTTCACGAGGGGAAGTTCGCGATCATGGGCTGTTACGCCGGGCCACCCGAGGAGGGCGAGCGCGCGCTGGCGCCGCTGCGGGAGTTCGCAGAGCCGCTTGCCGACGTCAGCGGGGTGATGCCGTACACCGAGTTCCAGCGCCTCCTCGACGCCGACTACCCGGACGGGATGCGATACTACTGGAAGTCGCTCTACCTCGACGGGCTCTCCGCGTCGGCCATCGACCGGATCGCCTACTGGGCCGACGCCGCCCCGTCGCCGCTCTCGACCGTCGACGTCTGGCAACTGGGCGGGGCGATCGGCGACACCGGTACCGAGGAGAGCGCGTTCGCCGGTCGGCACGCGCCCTTCCTCCTCGGCGTCGAGGCGAACTGGGAAGACCCGGGGGACGACGACGCGAACGTCGAGTGGGCTCGCGACTGCATCGCCGATATGCGGGGGTTCTCCGACGGCTCGGTCTACCTGAACTTCCCGGGCTTCCTCGAGGACGCGGACGAGACGATGCGGACGACGTTCGGCCCGACCTACGAGCGGCTCGTCGCGCTGAAGGACGAGTACGACCCGACGAACCGCTTCGACTCGAACCAGAACGTCAAGCCGACGGCGTGAGACGGACTGCTGTCACCGTGTGCCGAGGAGACCGCGGACGGGTCGCGAATGCGCTGGAAACGACGGACAGCAGTCCGTCCCACGCAGGAGAGCGTCCTCTCGACGCTGGTGGTTCACTGGCCTCGTCGGACCGAGCGAAGGGCTGGCCGGACTCGCCGCGTGAATCCCCGCCGAGAGCGACGGTTTCCGGGCCGCGAGGGGGGATCCCGGGCCTCAGCGGATCCAGTCGGCGAACGGTTCGCCGCTCGCGCTCCGTCGGATGTACGCCCGCTGCATCCCGTCGATCGCGGTCGCGAGTCGCTCGTCCTCCGCGAGTCGCTCGCGGACCCGCTCGCGTTTCCAGTCGCTCGGGGTCGTGCGGTGCTCCCACCTGGCCTCGATCGGCCCGAGCAGGTCGTCGATCCGACCGTCACCGAGCCCCCGGTCGGCGAGACCCAGGCGGGCGAGCGAGAACAGCTCGTCGTAGATCTCCTCGGGGTCGTCCGTCCGGTCGCCGTCGGCGGTGAGCCACGCGAGGTCGGCGTCGAGGCCGTCCCGCGCGGCCGCGTAGAACGAGTCCCTGGCGTCGTCCCACGGGAGCTCCGCCAGCGGGTGTTCTGCGGTCAGGATCCCCTGGAGGAGACCGGAGACGAGCGCCTGGAACGCGAGGACGTCGGCGACGCTCGGCTGGGTCGGCAACAGCCGGTACTCGATCCGCGGGCCGGACGCGTCGAGCACCGGACGGACCCACCGCCAGCACGTCCCCTGTCTGTGCAACAGCTCCCAGTGCTCGTCGGCGAACCCGTCTCTGGGCTCCTCGGTGATCCACTCGCGCAGGTACGGCGCACAGCGGCGGTCCTCGAGGAGCCGATCGACGATCTCGGCGGGCGACTCCAGGTCCTCCGGAAGGCGCACCTTCCCGGGCTCTTCGACGTTCATCGACTCGAAGACCGGTATCCTGAGCTCCGCCGCGGCGTCGAGGAGCCTCTCGGGATCGACGTCGGCGTCGTAGAGCCCGGGTGGGAGGAACGGGGCGTTCGTCGCGAGCGCGAGCACCGGTCCCGCGGTCCGGATGGCGGCGTTGAAACACCGGACGAACGAGCCGGTCGGCACCTGGAGGTGGGCCTGCATCGAGGTGCCGAGCGACTCGACGAGGATGGTTGGAAAACGCCGCCTACAGCCGGGGACGGCGAGTTCGATCGGGCCGTGTGCGGTGATATCGGCGTCGAGCGCGTGATAGCGCGGGTTCGACGCCAGGTTCGCACCCAGTGAGATCCCCCCTTCCTCGCGACGCTCGCTCAGGTAGGCCAGCGCGCCCTCGGGTGGCTCGATCGTCCAGATCCCGTCGGTGACGAACCCCAACCCGCTGTCGGCGAGCGTTCGCTCGAGAGCTCCGACCCGCTCGTAGAGGCTCGCGGCCTGTCCGTCGAGTCCCTCGGGGTCGAACGGGGTCGCCGGCGTGTTCAGCTCCGCGTTGTGGCGCCCGAGTTCACGCTCGCAGATCGACTCGAACGCACCCTCTGGAACCGGCGCGAGCCGTCCCGTCGTATCGACGGCGTAGCCCTCCAGTTCCAGGCCGACGGCGAACGCACCCTCGAACCGCTCGGCCTCGAGCGCCTCCCGCAGGCGCTCTCCCTGCTCACGCGCCCGACGGTCGAACTCGGTAGCGGTCGCCGTGCTGGACGACGACCGGACGGCCGTCACGTGATCCATACCCGTGTGAGACACTCGATAGCATATAGTGGCTTCGTTGCGGCCACCGGTCCGGATCGGCCGGTTCGCCCGACCCCGTTCGGTGGCGGAGCGAGGACGGGCGCGGGAGGGGTCGACCCCTACCCGGTGGGCTCGAACCCGCAAAGATACTGTTACCTACCCGAAATCTGCCAGACGGTAACGTACTGCCCGCCGTCGGTTTTGGTGAAACATAAATAGTATCGGGTGCAATCGAGGCCAATGGCAACGAATCAGACGATGGTCGTCACGGGCGTCGCCCTCATCCTCGCGAGCAGCGTCATCCTGATCGCAAGCGGCACACTCACGCTCGGCGTGCCCCTCGCGCTGGCCGCGATCGGTACGCTCGGCCTGGCCGCCGGGTCGCTCCTCGTGGGCGTCTCCGAGGCCGGCAGAGCGGTCTGAACGCGACCGTTCTCTCGACCGTCCCCCGCCGACACGCCCCTACCGAGGCGTGTCGTACCCGACCCCGGGTTTATATCCGAAGGCGGCACCAGCGGGGGCATGCGTTCGACGAGGTCACGACGGAGCTTTCTCGCACTGTTCGGTTCGATCGGCCTCGCGGGACTCGCCGGGAGCGCGAACGCCGCCGGTCGGGGCGACCACCCGCCCGGCTGGTGTGAGAGGCGACCGGACGATCGGTCGGCCGCGAGCACGGACGCGCTGACGCGCTCGCCGGATACGTTCGTCGCCGTCGTGGATCGGATCGTCGACGGCCGGTACGTCGTCCTCCTGCTCGAAGACGAGAGAAGGGTCGTGGACGAACTGGTCGTCGACCGGGACGAACTCCCCGTCGAGGAGGGTGACGTCCTCCTCGTGACCGTCGACGACGGCGAGGTGGTCGACTACCGCGTGCTGACCGGGGAGACGAGACGCCGACGGCTGAGGAACGAGCGACGGTTGGGCTGCCTGCGTAACGGGTGAAGCGGGTGTCCCGGTTCGGAGCTAGCCGAGACGGGTGGCTCGTACGGTCGGCTGGAGCCGTCTATCCGGAGTTCGCCGATCCGTTGGGAGCTCACCGGTGAGGGACGACAGCCGTCCGTCTCAGAGCAGGAACGTGTCCTCCCGCTCCGAGAGGTCGACGAACGTATCCGTCGCCTCGATCAGCTCCTCGGCGGTCGACTGGCCGAAGGCCATCACCTCCACGCGGACGCCGGCGTGTCGCAGGTGCGAACAGAGCCGGGAGAAGTCGCCGTCCCCGGTACAGAGGACGACCGTGTCGACGTGCGAGGCGAGCGTCACCGCGTCGAGGCTCATCCCGACGTCCCAGTCGGCCTTCTTCGAGCCGTCGGCGTAGGTCTTGATCGCCTTCTTCTTCGCCTCGAAGCCGATATCGGTGAGCGCCTCGAAGAACGTGTCCTCGCCTTCGGACTCCGCGACGATGACGTACGCGATCGCACGGGTGAGCCGTCTGCCCCGGACCGCTTCCTCCAATAGCGCTGAGTAGTCGACGTTCCGCGAGTAGGCGCTCTGTGCCGTGTGGTAGAGGTTCTGCGAGTCGACCAGAACGGCGACGCGCTGGTCCGGGTGGGTCTCGGTCATAGTACAAGGGCGTCGAGCCACCCATAAATACGTTCTACTCGCCGTTCGACGCCGGAAACGCCGACCACCAATTCGGACGGATCCGGTCGTCCCTCGACGTGTCTTCGAATAGGAATATCAAAGTGGCTGTGGATGGAGTGAGGGGCATGCGTCGACGAACGTTTCTCGCGCTCACCGGGGCCTGTGCGCTCGCCGGCTGTGCGGACGAGGGAGCGGACGACGAGCCACCCGACGAGGGCGGCGACACGGATGAAACGGACGACGAACCGGACGAGTTCGAGGAGATCGACGATTCCGATGACGACGAAGGGGACGATACCGGAGAGGGCAACGACGAGGCAGAGGAGGAAGACGACACCGAGGCGGAGGAGGGGGACGATGACGACGAGGGCGAAGCCGACGACGACGCTGAGCAGGAGGACGATGACGGTGGCGACGATGAAGGCGATGAGGATGAAGACGACGGCGATGAAGACGAAGGCGACGAGGAGGACGACGGCGATGAGGAGGACGGTGAGGACGACGGCGATGAAGACGAAGACGATGAAGACGAGGGCGACGAGGAGGACGACGGCGAAGAAGACGAGGAAGGGGAAGGTGAGGATGAAGAGGACGAGGAGCGCTTCGTCTTCACGGTCTCCGTGATCGACTACCTCAGCCTCCACCCGATCGAAGGTGCGAGCGTGGAGGTGACCGGTGACGAGTCGTACGAGGGAACGACCGGTCACACGGGCGAGGTCGCGTTCGAGGTTCCCGAAGGGGAGTACCTCGCGAGGGCCAGCGCCGAGGGCTACGCCGCCGACGAGGACGAGCGGTCCCGGGTCGTCGACGATTCGAAGGAGACCTCCGTCGCGCTCTACCCCGAAGACGGCGAGGGGGAGGGCGAGGAGACCGATATCGGCGAGGTGCTGGAGGTGAGCGAACTCGCGGCCGCAGCCGATTCCCCCGACGAGGAGTACGTCGAACTGACCAACACGGGCGAGGAGGACGTCGACCTCACGGGCTTCGAGCTCTGGGACCGACCGGGTGGCGTCGTCCAGCAGTCGGGTGCCCCCGAGGGGCCGTTCGTCTTCCCGGAGTTCGTCCTGGAGCCCGGCTCCTCGGTCCGGATCTGGACGGGCGAGGGGAGCGACGACGGGGAGAACCTCTACTGGGGGCAGTCGACACAGGTGTGGAACCGC
>SKWB01000061.1 GCA_007129135.1 Halococcaceae archaeon
GAACACGTGAGTTCCCGTTCAGGGCGCTCGAGGCGGCCGGTTCGTACCGATCGGGAGGGCGGAACCTACCGGTCGGTACGAACCGGCCAGCGTCGAGCGCCCTAGACGGGAACCCACGTGCTCTCGGACGCGGCGAGGGGGTCAGACGGCGCGGGTCCGACGCTCGCCGGCGGTAGCGACGAGCGTCCCGAGACCCAGCCCGTAGAGTGCGTGACCGACGAGGCTCGTCACCAGGAACGCGAGGAGGTCGCCTCGGGGATCGAACGGCGGACCGCCCCTGATCGCCAGTTCTGAGAACCCGATCACGTAGGCGACCCAGAGCAGCCCAACGAAGAGGAGTGCTCGAGTCCGTTCGCCGGGACCGGGCAACCGCCGGCCGAGGGAGACGAACAGGAGCGGCCAGAGGACGACGCCGGCGACGACGAACAGCCCGAGACCGGCCGCTTCGGGGGCGTTGACCAGTCCCGCGAGCGTCTCCGGCGCACGGAACTCGTAGGGGGTGAGGGCCTCGGCACCGACCACGACGACGACCATCGCGACGGTCCCGGCTAGGCCACCTCCGAGGGCGGCGGGGAGTTCGTCCATACGTCCGCGAGCGGAGAGACGCGAAAAAGCTCCGTGTGCGCAGACGCGGATCCGAACCGTTCAGACCGGGGCGACCCGCCAGGTCGTCGCCGAGGTGTAGGACCACTTCTCGACGGTGATGTCGGCGGCGTCGTCGGTGAGCTGGACCATCAGCGCGCCGATCTCCTTCGGCGAGAGGCCGACGTCGTCGGAGATGAACTTCCCTTTGAAGTAGAACTCACCCTCCTCAGCCCGCTCGGTGAGGTACTGCTCTAGCCGTGCTGCCTTCGTTGATGGCTCGACCGACCGCGTTGTCGTACTCATACTGAACCAATTCATTCTATCCGAAATCAGTTAATATATGTTCGGTAGCACGTTGGTTCGTAGGTCGGTTTCCTCCGGGTCACCTGGATGGGACTAGACGTCTCGCCGGAGACCGGGGTGCTACCGCTCCGCCCAGTCGAGCATCCTGGCGTAGAGCGGATCGCTCGCGAGGGCCTCTCGGGTGCCGACGAGTACGAGCGACCGTTTCGCACGCGTCAACGCGACGTTGAGCCGGCGGTAGTCCTCGAAGATCGGACCCGCGAGGTCCTCCGTGGCGACGAACGAGACGATCACCACCTCCTTCGACGAGCCCTGGAACCGGTCGACCGTGTCGACGGTCACCCCCTCGAGGTCGCGCGAGATGGCCGCGACCTGTGCACGGTACGGCGCGATGACGCCGATCGATTCACGAGGGACGCCGGCCGCCTCGAACGCCGCGACGAGTTCGCTCACGCGGCGGGCCTCCTCGTCGTCCGTCCGGGCACCGTCGTCGCCGGGGACGTGAACGAACGAGACCGGATCGCGCAGGCTTTCCGGGAGCCGGTCGGCCGAGACCCCCTCGAGGTCGTCGATACGCCTGGAGGCGACCTCGTGGGTCGCCGGCCTGAGCTTCCCGTCGTAGAACTCCCGGGAGGAGAAGGCCTGGATCCGCTGGGCCATACGGTACTGACGGTCGAGCAACTCGCCCGCCTCGGGGAACTCCTCGATCAGCCGCTCGAAGAGCGAACGCTCCAGGCCGTTCTCGGCGCGGACCACGGGTGGGAGCTGGTGGTGGTCGCCGACGAGGACGAACCTTTCCCCCCGGTTGATCGGCGCGAACGTCATCGGCTCGGTGAGCTGTGAGGCCTCGTCCACGAGCACGACGTCGAACGACTCCTCGCGCATGATCCGCGAGCCACAGCCGGCGGCCGTCGCCGCGACGACCGGTGTCTCCCTGAACCGGGCGACGCGGTCGTCCGGGTCGCCCTTCGGATCGAACCGGTAGGGGAGCATGTCCTCTCGAACACCCGTCTCGGTTCCGATCCGGACGAACTCCGAGAAGCCCTGCTCCTGGAGGGCTTCGAGCGCGTTGTCGACCGCACGGTTCGTGAACGCCGAGAGCAGCACCCGGTCGCCCCGCTCGACCAGCGCCCTGACGATCCGGGCGATCGTGTAGGTCTTCCCGGCCCCCGGGGGCCCGTGAACCAGTGCGAAGTCCTCGGCCGCGACCGCCCGACGCACCGCCTCGTCCTGCGAGGCGTTGTTCTCCACGAAGGCGCTCTCCACCCCGGCGTCGGAGAACTCCGGCGCTCCGTCGCCGAAGAGGACCGCCTTCCGCCGCTCGTCGCCTTTCAAGAGCGCGTCGTGGAGTGCGGTGAGCATCGAGCCCGCACTCATATCCGAGGGATAGACGTCCAGCCTGGAGAACTCGACCGGCTCGTCCGTCGTGACGACGACCTCCTCTCCCACGGCTTCGACCCGGGCGAGTTCGGCGTGACCGGTCACCGGGTCGCCGTCGCTTGCGAGCGCGACGTCGTCCTCGCGGATCTTCGAGACGGCCCGCGTCGACTGCCGTGCGCGAAGTCGCCACCGTCCGTCATCGATCCGCTCGCTTCCGAGGTACTCCAGGTCGATCAGCGCCCGGTCGTCCTCGGCGCGTTCCTCGGGGCTCTGCTCCCAGAGCTTCGCGTACTCCCGGTGGGCCTCGCGGCGTTCCTCCTCGACGCGCTCGTAGGTCCGCTCGAAGTACGCGAGTTCGTGGTCCGGAAGCGGCGTACCGATCGCCCCGGCCTTCGACTCCTGGTCCAGCCGACCGGCGACGACCATGCAGGTGTCGCGCTCGAAACAGTACTCGCACTTCGCGTTCGCCTCGTGGCCGGTCGGAACGGTGAGCGAGAACTCCGCGGAAGCGATCTCGTTTCGGGTTCGAACGACGAACTCGAGAAAGCCCTTCCCGATCGAGAACTCCTTCGCGGGCGAGAGGTCGCCGGTCTCCTCGGCCCTGTCAAGCGCGGAGTTCTTCGTGTACAGGAGCGTTCCCGTGTCCGGGGGCTCGCCGTCGACTCCCCCTCGATCGGCGAGCATCAGCGCGTAGCAGGCGGCCTGCACCTTGTCCTGGAACCGCGGGTCGCGACGGGTGTTCTTGCCCGTCTTGAGTTCGACGGGCATCCCCCGCCTGAGGGCGTCCGCCCGTCCCTTCATGCCGAACGTCTCGCTGATCAACGTGTACTCGCTCCGCCAGGAGTCTTCGTCTTCCAGCGTCCCTTGCGAGAGCCAGCCCTCGATCGCCCGCGCGTTCGCACGCACGTCGGCTTCGACCTCGTCGGCGGAGCGGCCGAGCAGGCCGAGTTCGAGACCCGCTTCGTTCACCCGCTCGGGGACCGCCTCCTCCAGGTTCGCCCCGCGGAGGAGGTCCCCGAACACCTCGTGGACGACCGTCCCCTTCGTCACCGGGTACGCGAGCGGCACCCCGGAGAGCTTGTTCAGGTAGTAGATCCGGGGACACTGCACCCACGAACGGACGTCCGTGACGTTCACCAGGAACGAGGGCTCGACGACGACGTACGACGCCTTCGTGGTCGCATACCCCGTCTCGCCGCGGAACGCCGTCTCCTCGGCGTCGGTGACGAGTAGCTCCATCCCCGGGTCAAGGTGGTCGACCGTTTCCGCCCACTTCCCCCAGAGGGTGATCCGTCTCTCGCCATCCTCGTTCCGAACGGTGGTCTCGACCAACTCCCGATCGCCGTATCGCGTCGTCACGGTTCGTCGCTCCCCCGGATCCACGACGACGCCTCGAACGTTCACGCGCGAGACAGGGTATCGCAAGGAAAAAGCGTACCGATCACCTAGGGACGGCGGAGACCACATGAGAGTACGCGACTGGGACGACGTCGTCGCCGACGTAATCGAGACGGAGGCGGAGCCGAGCGGCTGGCGTGCGGTCGCGGGAGACCGCTCGCGCGGCTTGGGCGAGGACCTCTACCTCGGGCATCCGACCGCCGGTGTCTACCTCCTCAAGACGTACGCGAAGAACCCGTTCGAGGTCCGTGGCGTCGGAACCCGGGTCGCGAGGAGGCTGGACGAGGATATCGGGGCGTACCTCCCCCAAGAGAACGACGCCCGGTTCGCGATCCGATCCGCACCGGAGGACGCCGAGGGCGCGAAGAGCAGGGCCCGCCGGTTCACCGAGACGGTGCGGGCGCACGCGGACGCGCCGACCACCCCCGAGGACCTCTTCACGGACGTGATGGAGGCGATCGAGAGCCCCGCGTTCGGCCCGATGGAGTACGACTCGACGGCCCGTCCGGACCGTCTCGACGACCTCTCCGCAAGTTTCGAGGAGGCGGAGTCGGTGTTGAACGCCGAACTCGACGACCTGATCGACGGTGACGAGGTCGGCCGCGGCTTCTATTGAGTTAAGTCGACTCGGACCCGCGTCGGCATATGGAACGGACCGCGACCGAAACCGTCGAGACGTACTACGAGGCGTTGTCCTCGGGTGAGCCGCTCGCGCCCTTCTTCGCGGAGCGTAACGACCTGGTGAAGTTCGGCATCTCGGAGCGCCTGCAGGGGTTCTCCGAGGTCGAACGGGGGTTACGAGAGCAGACCGAGCGAACGACCGGCTGGTCGGTGGGGAGTCGGAACCTGATCGTGGGAGGAGGCGACGACTGTGCGTGGTTCAGCGACGAGGTCCGGATGGAGTGGACTGACCTCGAGGCGGACGAACGCCGGGAGTTCGAGACACGCTGGAGCGGCACGCTCAGGCGTGAGGATCGGTGGCGGTTCGTCGGGATGCACGTGAGCGTCCCGCGGGAGTTCTGAGATGGTCGGCCCGATGAGCGACGACGAGCGTCGGAGCGGCTACCGACGTATCGGTGCTGGGTTCGTGGGGATCGTCGGGCTCTCGGCGGGGATGACGGCGCTCTCCGGTGGCGCGACGCTCGTCCAGGCGGGCGCGGTGGCGGTAGGGGGAATAGCTGTCGGAGTGTTGTTACTATTCTATTTGATCAGCAGTATGTAGTGAGTCGTTCCCGAAGGCCCGCATCGACCGGTATCGAGTCGGCTGAACGCCTCTAGGCTGTCAGTATTTAGTAGCTCACACGTCGAACTGACAGTAGCCATGAAGGGCTCACCGCATTCCAGTACAACATTTATCAGTTAATTATTCGTAAATTATACCCGACTTAGGTGTTAAAATGATTATATTTAGTATCAATACTATACGAAAAAATTCATATTGATCGGCGTATATGGTGTAGTTGTGATGTCCGAGAACAACACCACCACCGTTCGCTCGTACCTCGAGAACCACCCCCGAATGATCGGCGTCCTGTTCACGCTGATGCTGCTGCTCTCGCAAGCTGGGAGTGCTGCAGCAGGTGCTGGTGTGACGATCGACTGTTTCGCCGGTTTCAGTTGCTAAACTTATATAACAATGAAAGAAGAAACCAACCCAATAGCGGATTACCTCAACGACCATCCCCGAATGATTGGCGCCCTCTTCACGCTGTCGCTGCTTCTTTCGCAAGCAGGAAGTGCTGTAGCGGGCGCCGGTGTGACCATCGATTAGGTGGAACCA
>SKWB01000253.1 GCA_007129135.1 Halococcaceae archaeon
ATGCGGTGCGTTCGGTTCGACGGCGTTCAGACGTCGAGCGAAATTTCCTCGTTTTTCACCTCGATCAGAAACTCCTCTGCATCGCTCGGGACGTTCCGTTGCTCTAGCAGATCGTCAGTCGGCGTCATCACGAAGAACGCGTACGTCTCGCCGCCCTGGAGCGCGTCCTCCGTCCGTTCTTCCTCGCCGGCCGGGAGCCAGTATTCTTCCGAGTGTATCACCTCGGACCCGTCCTCGACCGTCACGAGGGCCTCGAACTCCTCGTCCGTGTGGTTCGAAACCGAGAGTGGAATCTCGTCTTCGAACAGTCCGATGTCGACGCGGCCGAGACAGCCCGAGAGCGTGGCCGTGCCGGCGAGGAGGGCGGCGAGAGTGGCCCGTCGTTTCATATCCCCGGTAATTCTTCGGCGACAAATATGAGAGTTCCGACCGGTTCAGAGCGACAGTCCAGCGTGCCACCGCTCGGCACCCACCTCCGCTTTCACCTCGTCCATCCGCTCCAGGTAGTGAACCGCGAGGCTCGCCGTCTCGGCGGCCCTTCGCTCGCCCTCGGTCCGGAACTCTCCAGTCACTCGGTTGGCGTAGACCGTACAGACCGCGCCCGCCCGGAGCCCGTAGACGTTCGCGAGGGTGAGGATCGAACTCGCCTCCATCTCCACGTTCTTCACGTTCGCCGCCCGCAGCGCGTCGATCAGCGCCTCGCTCCCGGCGGCACGAAACCCCTCGAACCCGGGTCGACCCTGTCCGGCGTAGAAGCTGTCGGCGCTCATCGTCAGCCCGGTGTGATACTCGTACCCCAGCTCCTCGGCCGCTGCGACGAGCGCACAGACGACCTCGTAGTCGGCTGTCGCGGGGTAGTCCTCGCGCACGTACTCGGCGCTGGTCCCCTCCTGGCGGACCGCACCCGTGGTGATCACCAGATCGCCCACGTCCATCCCCTCCTGGATCGCGCCGCACGAGCCGACGCGGATGAACGTCTCCGTACCGACCCGCGCGAGTTCCTCCACCGCGATCGCGGCGGAGGGGCTGCCGATCCCGGTCGACGTCACCGAGATCGGCGTTTCCCTGTACCGACCGGTGGCCGTGCGGTACTCCCGGTGGTAGGCCTTCTCCTCCCAGTCGTCCCAGACCTCGACGACCTTCTCGACCCGCTCCGGGTTGCCGGGGAGCAGCACGGAGGAAGCGACGTCCTCGGGACCCACCTCGATGTGGTACTGGAGCTCCTCGTTCGGGTCCTCGCTGTCTCGTGTCTCGGTCATGCTCGGGGTTCTCGGAGGGAGGTGAAATCGTTTCGGCTCCCGTCCGTCCTGGGGACGACCGACAAGCCCTACCGGAGCATCTCCTCGGTGATCGTGTTCGGCAACAGCTCGCCAAGCGTGTACTCCGCGATCGACTCGCCCTCGTCACAGAGGACGACGAGGTCCGGAGCACAGAACTCCGAGAGCGTCTGTCTGCACATCCCACAGGGGGTGACGCCGTCGCGCCGGTCGGAGGAGACCGCCAGTCGTGAGAACTCGCGGTAGCCCTCCTTCACCGCCTCGGCGATCGCCACCTCCTCGGCGTGGAGGCTGTTCGAGTAGTTCGCGTTCTCTAGGTTACAGCCGACGAACACTTCACCGTCCTCGGTCTCGAGCGCCGCACCCACCCGGTAGTTCGAGTAGGGTACGTGTGCGCGTTCCTGGATCTCGCGGGCGACCTCGATCAGCTCTCGGGGACTCATTCGGCGACCTCCCGTTCGATCACGGCACGGGCGTCGGCGACCAGGGCGTCGACCTCCTGGGATTCCGCGTAGAGGCGGACGTACGGCTCGGTCCCGCTCGGCCGGACGAGGATCCAGGAGGCGTCCGGCCACTCCATCCGGACGCCGTAGTCGGTGTCCACCGTTGCCTGAGAGAACGCCTCCGGAAGCGATCGCTCGAGGGCGTCCATCACCCGCTCCTTTCGCTCGTCCGGGCAGGCGACGGCGACCTTCCTATACGGTCGCTCGGTGACCGGCTCTCGAAGGGTGTCGAGGCTCCCCGCCGCCGCGACCAGACGGACGAGGACCGCCGCGCTCGCGACGCCGTCGATCCAGCCGCCTAAGGCGGTGTGGATGTGCTTCCACGGCTCGGCCGCGAAGACGACCTCCGTCCCCTCTCCTCCCTCATCGTAGACCCGGGCGATCCCCTCGTGGAGCGCGCCCAGCCTGACGCGCTCGATGCGCCCGCCGGCCGCCTCGACGCGCTCGTCGATCCGTGCGGAGGCGTTCGGCGTCGTGACGACGACCGGATCGGTGGCCGTCGCGTGCCGGGTGTAGTGGTCCGCGAGGATCGCGAGCACCGTGTCCTCGTGGACGATCCGGCCGTGGCTATCGAGGATCACGATCCGATCCGCGTCGCCGTCGTGGCCGATCCCGATCTCTGTACCGGTGTTCGCGACGAGCGCCTGCAGGTCCGAGAGCGTCTCCTCGGTGGGTTTGCTCGGCCGGCCGGGGAAGTGGCCGTCGACCTGTGCGTTCAGGGTAACGACCGACGCGCCGAGGACGCGGAGCACCTGCGGTGTGGCGAGGCCGGCGACGCCGTTGCCGCAGTCGACCGCCACCCGGAGGCCGTCCGGCTCAGAACCCAGGCCTTCGGCGTAGGCCGCCACCGCATCGCGGTAGCGCGGGAGGACGTCGACCTCCTCGACCGCACCCCAGCGGTCCCAGGGTTCTGGTTCGACGCCCTCCGCGACGCGCCGTTCGATCCGGCGTTCGGCCTCACGGTCGTACTCGACACCCTCGGAGAAGAGTTTGATCCCGTTGTCCGTCGGCGGGTTGTGGCTCGCGGTGAGCATCACGCCGCGGCAGTTACGGGCGGCGAAGGCGACCGCGGGCGTCGGGACGATCCCCACTCGACGGACGCTCGCGCCGATGCTCGTGAGTCCCGCTTCCATGGCGGCCGCGAGCGCTCCGCCGGTCTCGCGGCCGTCGCGACCGAGGACGAACTCGTCCCCGTCGAGACCGGCGGCGCGGCCAACCGAGAGCGCGAGCTCGGGGGTCACTCGTGTCCTCGCGTCCCCACGGATGCCTGCGGTTCCGAAGAGGTCCATTACCCCGGGTTCGGGGTCGGGGAGTATAGTTCCGCCCGATCCGTCTCACGGGGACGGTCGGACTCTCTCACCGATGATCCGTACGGGTCGGCGATCGACCGGGAACCAGCGACGATCGGCCGTATCAGAGCTCGACGCCGCTCGGGATCAGGCTGTGCTCTCTGAGCAGTCCCCCGTCGCTGTCGTAGACGAGGAAGGTCGACTTCTCGTATGTGATGAGCGGCTCGCCGTCGACGAGGACCGTCACCAGGTACTTGCCGTCGTCGGCGCCCGCCCGCTCGCCGTAGGTGCGGGCGGCGCGGACGAACCGGAAGACGTCCTCCGCGCCCGCGTTCAGTTCGAAGACGAAGTCACCCGTGAGACGGTTCGTGACGCTCACGACGCCGCTCTCGCCGTCCGGTCGGAGGCGGAACGCCGCGTCGGTGCCGCTCGCGCCCAGGAGGTCGCCGTCCGGGCCCGTCAGTCGTTCGCGAAGCGGGTCGCCCGGCCCGTCGTACTCGATCGTTACCGTCGGCGTCTCGGGATCCTCGTCCTGTTCGACCCAGTCGATCCCGCGAACGTCGAGTGTGAACTGCTCGCGTCTCATCTGGTCTCCGATAGCCGGCGGTATGAGCCGGGATCTCATGAACGTAACGCCCGCGGCTAATCGTCGGCGGGCGTTCCCGGTCGGTACGTCCGGCTGATCGCCTTCCACTTCCCGGTGTGAAAGCGCCAGTAGTTGATCGCCGCGGGGACGCTCGTCTCGGCGACGAACGCGAGGTAGAGCCCCCACAGCCCGAGCGAGGTCGTCGCTCCGACGTAGGCGAGCGGGATCGCCACGACGAACATCCCGAGGAACTGGCTGTAGAAGGGCCAGCGGGTGTCGCCGCTCGCGTCGAGCGCCCCCGAGGCACCCCCCGCGACCCCCTGAAAGACGACGGCGATACAGGCGGCGTGAACGAGCGTGACGGCGATCGGGATCGACGCCTCGCCGGTCTCGCCGACGAACAGGCCGACGATCGGCTCGGAGAGGACGAAGATCACGAGCGCCGAGACGAGGTAGACCGCGACCGCGAACCGGACGATCTCCCGCCCGTAGCGCTCCGCGCTCGTCTCGCGGCCGACGCCGAGTTCCTGGCCGACGAGGCTCGAGGCGGCGAGGCCGAAGCCCCAGCCGGGCGTGTTCATCACCCCCCAGATCCGACGGGCGATGACGAACGCGGCGAGCACCTCCTCGCCGAAGATCCCGAGGATGAACAGCATCGGGAACTCCGCGACGGTCCAGACGGTGTTGCGTCCCATCACCGGGAGCCCGATCGTCACGAGCGCGCGGATCGTCTCCCCGTCGACGTAGGTGCCGAACGGGTCGATCCTGACGGGGAACTCGCCGATACCCGGGAAGCGGCCGTAGGCGAGTCCGAGCGCGAACGTCGCGGTCACCGCGATGTTCGCGAGGACGGTCCCGGCGGCCGCACCTGCGACGCCGAAGCCGAGGCCGAAGATGAGCACCGCGTTGATGACGATGTTCGCGAGCGCCCCGCCGCCCCTGACGACCATCGCGATGTAGGCGTCGTTACAGCCGACGAGCACCCGGCTCCCGATCAGGTTCAGCCCCGCGAACGGCACCCCGAGGCCGACGATCTTGAGGTAGGTCGCCCCCTGTTCGACGACGACGGGGTTGTCGTTCAGCAGCGAGATGAGCTCCTCGGGGAACGTCCAGAAGACGGCCGTGATCGGGAGGGTGAGGAGGACCACGAGGAACGTGCTCGAGCGCACCGCGACCCCGAGTTCCTCGTAGGCGTCGGCGCCGTAGCGCTGGCTGACGAGCGCGATGGTGCCGCCGGCGACCCCGCCGCCGACGGAGAACGCCAGTCCATAAAAGGGGCCGGCGAGGCCGACCCCGGCGGTCGCGCTTATGCCGACGGCGACCCCGACCATCGCGACGTCGACCGCGTTCTTCGACATCCGGGCGATGCCGGTGACGATGCGTGGCCACGCCAGGTCCGTCGTCCGGCGCGCCCGCTCGGGATCGATGAGGCCCAACCGCGAGAGCGCGAGACCGATCCACAGGACGAAGATCCGGAACGGGTTCGGGAGGCGTGACACTGCGACTTTCGGTTCGTAGTAGTCGGACGGGTAAAGCCCTTCCCGCCACGGCAGGCCGGACCGGTATCAGCATCGCTCGCACGCGACGGCCTCACAGTCCACACGGGCGGTTCTCGCTCACGAGGAAGACGCGACGCGGCGCTTATCACGCTCACCCCCGAGGGTCGTGCATGGAGCGCGATCAGCGTGGGAAGTCGGTCCGCGAGACGTACGACCGGATCGCCGCGCACTTCGCGCAGACCCGGGAGTACGCCTGGCCCGAGGTCGAGTCGTTCGTCCGCGAG
>SKWB01000300.1 GCA_007129135.1 Halococcaceae archaeon
CCCACAATCGGGGCGTACTGGAGCCGGGATCAAAGGGGTAGTATCACGGTGAGTAGATCGCTCGCGCGCTCGTGGCTACGTGTATAGTATGTCGGATCGACGAGGCGGACGAGCCCGAGGCCCCTCTCCCCGTCGTCGGCCGATACGGACTGCTGTACCTGCTGATCACAGGAACCGAGAGACGGGTACCGGTCCGAGCGGTACGGACGGACGGCGGTCCGTCTGCTACTGTCGGCCGTACGTCGTTCGAGAGTATCGTGTCCCCGTGGTGCTGGGACTCGTTTCACAGTTTCAGCCGACGGTATGAGTCCGAGGGAACCTACGCACATCGGCGAGACCTGCCCTACCCAGGTAGGCTACGGGTTCTCGACCGCCCGAGCCGCTATGTCGAGTCGAACTGCGCGTATGAACCCCACTCGCCCGATCCGAACGACAGGACGGTATCGCCCCACGAGCGAGCGCGACGGGGGGAGAGGGTGATCGAACCGGCTTCGACGTCCGCCGTCGAGGCCACGCACCTACCGGGTCCGACGGGGAATCGACGGTGGTCTCGACCGCCGCCACCACGGGATCGGCACGTCGCGACCGTGCGAACGAGCGGGGTGGGACGATCGGCGTGATCGAGCTGGTCTACGTCGGCTCCGACCCGACCGAGCCGGTGGCCACGATGACCGACGCGGTCGACGAGGCCGTCTCGATCACGGCCGTCGCGGACGCGGCGACGCTACTCGACCGCCTCGACGGCGGCTCGATCGACTGCGTCGTCAGCGAGAACGACCTCCCGGACTCGACCGGCGTCGCCCTCCTCGGGGCCGTCCGGCGTCGCCGTCCGGAGCTCCCGTTCGTGCTGATCGGGGACGACGTCGACGAGCGGGTCGCGACCGAGGCGATCGCCTCGGGGGTTACCGCCTGCGTGAGGCGAACCCCGGACCCGGCCGCCGCGAGGTCGGGTTCGAGCGTCGAGACCGGCGCCGGGGAGCCCTCCGACGCCGAGCGATCCCGCCGCGATGCGCCCGTCGCGTTCGCGGAGGCGCTCGTCGAGGCGAGCACGAGCGAGGCGGTCTGCGAAGCCGCGGTGGGGGCAATCGAACGCTGGATCGGACTTCCGATCGGGGCGACGTACCTCTACGACGGCGAACGGGGCGAACTCCGACCCTGTCGGTGGACTGCGGGGGCGGATGGAGAGCTCTCGGAGGAGCCGCTGGCCGCCGCCGACGCGGATCCGACCTGGCGGACGTTCGTCGAGGACGAGCACTGTCTCGTCCGGACGCCGCTCCCCAGACCGGCCGATCCGACGGACGATCCGGCGCTCGCGCGCGGCGTCGTGCTCCCGTTGGAAGGTCACGGGGTGCTCCTGGCCGGCACGAAGGCGTCCTGGCCGACGACCAAGGCCGACCTCGACGCCGTACGAACCGTCGCCCTCGCAACGCGACACGCGCTCGAACGGGTGGCGGCCACCGATCGTCTCTCCGAGTGCCGACGAACCGTCGTCGATCACGAGGAGACGGTCGACCGTCTCCGGGCGATCGGTTCGCTCGATGAGGCCGTGGGGCGCGCGATCGTCGCGTCGACGACACGGGAGGTTCTCGAACAGTCCGTCTGCGATCGGCTGCTCGATCACGATCCGTACGTGTTCGTCTGGATCGGGGTGCGGGACGTCGTCGACGGGACGATCGAACCACGTGCGTGGGCCGGCGCGGAGAAGAGCTACCTCACGACCCTGCGCACGGAGCGAAACGACTCGACGGGATCGGTCGAGCCGATGGCGGAGGCGATCCGTCGGGGCGAACCCCATATCGAGCAGCGGATCGTGGGCGAGCCCCCGCTCGAGGAGTGGCGAAAGGAGGCGTTGCGGCGCGGCTATCGGTCGGTCTGTAGCCTCCCAATCCGCTACCACGGGGCTCGATACGGCGGGATAAGCGTCTACAGCGACCGGGTGTCGGCCTTCGATCGGATCGAACGGTCGGTGCTCGATGCCCTCGGCGACCGCCTCGGCCACGCGATCAACGCGCTCGAGGTGAAACGGGCGCTCGTCGAGGAAGGGGTCGTCGAACTCGAGTTCAGGGTGCGCGATACGGCCCTCGAGTTCTTCCGGTGGACCGAGGGGACCGACCGCCGGTTCGAGATGGAGCGGGTGATCGCACGCCCCGACGGCTCGATTCGGAGCTTCTTCGTCGTCGAGGGGCTCTCGGCGGAGGAGATCTCCGCCCTCGTGGATGGGTCGCCCGCGATCGACGACGCGCAGCTCGTCGCCGAACGGAACGGGCGGTGTCTCTTCTCCGGTACGCTCACGGACGAGAGCCTCTCCGCACGTCTACTCGAGTACGGGGCGGTCACGACGGCGATGAGCGCGGACGGCGAGTCGGCGCGGGTGGTCCTCGAACTCCCGTCGGGCTCGAACGTCCGCGAGTTCGTCGAGGTGTTCGAGGCGCTCTACGCGGACTCCTCGCTCGTCAGTCGTCGCGACAGGGAACGCTCCGCCCGAACGCGCGACGGGTTCGAGGCGGAGCTGGAAGAGCGGCTGACCGACCGGCAGCTCGAGACGCTTCGGACCGCCTACGTCAGCGGCTTCTTCGAGACGCCGCGGGACAGCACCGGCGAGGAGGTCGCGGAGCTGTTGGGCATCACCCAGCCGACGTTCAACCACCACCTCCGGGCGGCCCTGCGGAAACTGCTCTCGATGCTCATCGAGGAGGGACCGTGAGCACCACCGCCGGTCGATCGGTCTGTCCCAGGGCCCACATCGCTCGCGGATCGATCTACCGGCCTCGAAGAGGCCCCGACGACCGACCGGCGTCCGAGCGACGCGCGTCGAGGCCGAACGAGGTCGTCGAACGATGGAGTGGGACACCGTGACCGGTCGGTCGGATCTCCTCCGGCGGGCGGCGGTCGGCCTCGCGTCGGGTCTCCTCCCCGGGCTGCTGCTCGCGACGACCGTGCGGCCGCCAGTTCTCGGACCCGTCCTCGGCGCGGCCCTCGGGGCGCTCTACGTCCTTTCGCTCCCCCCCGACGACGGAACGGCAGTCGATGGGGCGTTCACGGCCGGGGGGCTGTCCGTGCTGGCGTGGGCGACCGTGGGCGCCAGTGCGCTCCCCTTCGTCCGCGGCGACGGCCCGGCGTGGGACGCCGAGGCGATCGGCGCCCTCCTGCCGGAGCTCGCCGCGTGGGTCCTGGCGGGGACGTTGCTCGGCGCCCTCGTCCCGTCGGTTCGGGAGCTGTCGACGGCCGTCGTCGGCCCCGAACCCGAGACCACTCCCGATCCCCCGATCGAGACGAGGGTCGTCGTCCTCGGCGGCGGCTTCGCGGGCCTGGGAGCCGCCGGAGCACTCGAGGAACGGTTCGGACCCGACCCGACGGTCGAACTCACGATCGTCAGCGAGGCGAACGCGGTCCTGTTCACCCCGTTGCTCGCGGAGGTCGCGGCGGGCAGCGTCGAGGCCAGTCACATCACGAGCCCGCTGCGGACGAGCCTCCGGCGAACGCGCGTCGTCCGCGACCGGGCGACCGACGTCGACCTCGAGGGCCGTCGGCTGTTCCTCGAGGACGCCGAGCGCCCGCTGCCCTACGACCACCTGGTGCTCGCGCTCGGATCGGTCCCCAACCCGAAGGGGATCGACCCGGAGCGGGAGTTCGTCTTCGACTTCAAGAGCCTCCGTGACGCGGTCGAGCTACGGAACCACGCGATCGACTGCTTCGAGCGCGCGGAGACGGAGACCGACCCGGAGCGGCGGCGAGCGCTCGTGACGTTCGTCATCGCCGGGGCCGGCTTCGCGGGTGCGGAACTCGCGGGCGCGCTCAACGACTTCGTCCGCGGAACGACGGTCCACTACCCCTCGATCCCCCCGGAGGAGGTCAGCGTCGTCGTGGTCCACTCGCGCGAGCGCATCATGCCGGAGCTGAGCGAGTCCCTCGGGGCGTACGCCCGCGATCGGATGGCCGATCGCGGCGTCACCTTCCTGCTCGGGGAGCGCGTCGCCGACGCGGGCGACGGGCTCGTCTCGCTCTCCTCGGGCGAGACGATCGAATCGGAGACGCTCGTCTGGACCGCCGGGAACCGTCCGTCGCCGTTCGTCGATCGCCTCGACGTCCCGAAGACCGATCGCGAGGAGCTCCGGGTCGACGGCTCGCTCGCCGTCGAGGGACTGACGGGGCTGTGGGCCGCCGGCGACTGTGCGGCGATGCACGACGCCGTCACGGGCGAGCGGTACCCGAACACCGCCGAGCACGCGCTCCGCGCGGGACGGCTCGTCGCAGAGAACGTCTACGCGTCGGTCGAGGGCGAGACGAAACACGGGCTCCACTACCGATCGCCGGGGTCGCTCGCGGTGATCGGGCACCAGACCGCCTGCGCGGAGATCAAGGGTCTGCGCTTTTCGGGCCTGTTCGCGTGGGTGCTCTGGCGAGGGGTCTACCTCTCCAAGCTCCCGGGCACCGATCGGAAGGTCCGGGTGTTCGCCGACTGGCTCATCGAGTTGCTGTTCCCGCGCGACATCGTCCAGACGGTCGAGACCGACCGGGAGGGACGATGACGGCCGACGGGGACGACCTCCGTCGGAGGATCGATCGACCGGCGGTCGGTCGGGAGGCGTTCGAGGGACTCCACGTCGAGCTCCGGACGGTGTTCGCTGGGGCGCTCACCGGTTTCGCCGGCGCGCTCGCCCTCTCGCTGGTCGATCCCGATCCGGAGCCACTCTGGCTCGCCGCCGGGCCGGTCTACGGTCTCCTCGCTTCGGTGCTCGTCGGGCGGCGGGCGACCGATCCCGGCCGCGGCCTGATCTGGGGGCTCGGGACGGGGCTGCTCGCGTGGACCGCCGTCGTCTGGCTCGTCGGCGGTCTCGGCGTACCAGTCGGGCCGTTCGCTCCCACCGGGGACCCCTTCACCTGGTCCGTCTACCTGGTCCTCGGCCTCGGGGCGCCCGTCGGCCTCGTCCTCGGCTGGCTCGGAGGTCGTCGCCGGGAGCCGGACGGGACCGCTCTCGACCTCCCTCGAGCGCTGCTCGTCGGCGGGGCGGCGGGCCTCGCCGGCGGCTGGGCGTTCGGGGTCTGGATGGGCCAGGAGAACGTCTTCCCGCTCATCGCGGGCCTGGTCGGCTCCGAATCGGCGCTCGTGGGTCGGTCGCTCCACTACCTGATCGCGACGACGATCGGCGTCGGCTTCGGCGTCCTGTTCCAGCGCGACGCACGCGGCTTCGGCTCGTCGTTGGCGTGGGGGATGGCCTACGGCCTGTTCTGGTGGTTCCTGGGCGGGCTCACCCTCCTCCCGCTGCTGCTCGGCGAGCCCGTGACCTGGACGGCGCCCGCGGCGAGCGAGCAGATCGGATCGCTCGTCGGCCACGTCGTCTACGGGCTGTTCCTCGGGCTGCTTTACTCCGCGCTCGACCGGCTCTGGCTCGTCCTCTTCGTCGAGTCCGACCCGCTCAACTACGAGGCGAC
>SKWB01000149.1 GCA_007129135.1 Halococcaceae archaeon
TCGAACGACCGCCTACCCCGGGTGTGATCGTCGTCGCGACGGCCGACTTCGAGGTGTATCACGAGGTGGTGGGCGAGCTGAAAGACCGCGAGGTGGCCTTCACCACGATCGAACCGGGAGAACCGCTTCCGGCCGGAACGAGCGCCCTCATAACGGGCGCGAGCGACGAACCCGACCGGTACGCCGGTATCGGACCCGACCCGATCAGGGCAGAACCCGAGGATCCACGCTGGGCGGTCGAGACGGCGCTCTCGACGCTCCGAGAGGGGGGCGAACGGACCGTCGTCGGGGTCGATCCCGGTTCCCGACCGGGAATCGCCGTCGTGGTGGGCGGGACGGTCGTCGCCGCGTTCCACGTCCCGCTGGCCGACGCGGCCGAGGTGGTGCGGCGGGAGGTCGAGGGCGATCCCGAGGCGGTGGTGAGAGTCGGCGACGGAGCGCGGCTCCAGGGCGCGCGGATCGTCGAGGCGCTCTCCGACGTTCGGGTCGAACTCGTGGACGAGACGGGGACGACGCCCTCGCTCGGGACCGGAACCCGGGGGATGGGCGACGTGTTGGCGGCGGTGAACATCGCCCGTCGGGAGGGCGAGCCGATCGACTCACGGGAGATCGAGCCGAGCGACGGGGAGATCCGTGTGATCCAGGACCGGTCGCGGGAACGCTCGGCCGAGAACCGCGAGATCGACGCCCCGCTCGCACGCCGGGTCGCGCTCGGGGAACTCACCCTGGACGACGCGCTCAGGGAACACAGGAACCGGTGAGGGGGGTCGGGACCGACGGCTACCGGTAGGCCGCTTCGGCCAGGCGAAGCACCTCCCGGATCGGAACGCCCGTCTCGCGTGCAACCGCTGCCGCGTCGTCGTACTCCGCGCTCACGTCGTAGACGGCTTCCGAGTCGTCGCTCGCGACCTTGACGTCGACCTCGTAGCGCTGGCCCTCGACGTCGATCCTCACCGACTCGATCTCCCGGCGGGCGATCCACCGGTGCGTGGCGGGCGTCTCGCGCACCCCCAGGGAACCGGTCTCCTCGGCGAGCCTGCGAGCGACCCGCGCTGCGTCCTCGGTCCTGGCGATCGCCGTCACGAGGTGGCCCGGTCGGGACTTCTTCATCGTCGCGGGGAGGATCGAGACGTCGCGTGCGCCGACCTCGGTGAGCGTCTCCTGCAGCCCGCCGAGCACCTCGGGCGTGGCGTCGTCGAGGTTCGTCTCCAGCACCGAGATCGGCTCCCGGACGAGCGTGCGTCCCTCGCCGACGATCCCGCGGAGGACGTTCGCGTGCTCGGGGAGGTCGTAGCCACCGGCACCGTAGCCCGAGCGGTCGACTCGGAGCGAGGGGAGGTGGTCGACGCCCTCCGCGAGGTGGCCGAGGATCGCCGCACCGGTGGGGGTGAGCAGCTCGCGATCGATCGGCCCGCCCCGGAGCGACCAGTCGGCACGCTCGGCGATCTCGACGGTTGCAGGTCCTGGAACCGGGTAGACGCCGTGGCTCATCGAGACGGAGCCACCGCCGACCGAGAGCGGGGTCGTGACGACACGGTCGACGTCGAGATCGGCGAGCAGGAGCAGCGTCCCGACCACGTCCGCGATGGCGTCGTCCGCGCCGACCTCGTGGAAGTGGATCCCCTCCACCGACTCGCCGTGAACGCTCGCCTCGGCCTCGCCCAGGAGCGTGAAGATCGCGAGCGCGTCCCCCGTGATCCCGCTCCCGAGGTCCATCGCCTCGACGACCTCCACGACCTCCGTGTACGAGCGGTGTGGGCCGTGGCCCTCGGCGTGGACGTGCTCGTCCGGAAGGCTGTGATCGTGCGTGTGGCCGTGGTCGTGATTCCTTGGGTGGTCGTCGTCGTGGTGTGGGTGGTCGGAGGCGTGAGCGTGGCCGTAGTCGGTGTCGTCCGCGCCGCGATCTCCCTCCTCACCGTCGCGTTCTCCCTCCTCACCACTCAGGAGGACGTCCACGCTCGTCGCGGCGATCCCGTTCTTCACGACGTCGCGGACCTCGTACCGGACGTCGAGGTGGTCTTCGACCACGTGGAGGACGGAGGGATCCGCGCCGAGGTCACAGAGCGTCGCGAGCAGCATGTCGCCGCTCGCGCCCATCCGCCCGTCGAAGGCGAGCGTTCGCATACCGACACCGGGCGTGTCACCGGTAAAAAGGACCCGGTGGACGCGGCCGGTAGGGTTTTGTACCCGATAGCCGTACCTTGATACAGAGTACCAAACCTAGCGCGAGGCGGTCCAGCAAAAGACCTATCGGCACCGCTCGCCGAGTGACGGACATCCCCGCGACGGCCAAACCATGAACGAAGTCCAACTCGAGGTCACGAAGGCCTATCCCAACGATTCGGGCAGGGGCATCGCGCGCCTCGACCCGGATACGCTACTGCACCTGAAGCTGAGCCCCGGCGATATCATCGAGATCGAAGGCGGCGACACGACCGCCGCGAAGGTCTGGCGCGCGGACCGCCAGGACTGGAACACCGATACCGTTCGGATCGACGGGTTCACCCGGCAGAACGCCGATATCGGCATCGGGGAACGGGTGACGATACGGAAGGCGGAGGCGGCGAAGGCGAACACGCTCGTCCTCGCCCCGCCCGAGGAGGCGTCGGTCCAGTTCGGCTCGGACGCGGCGGGCATGGTCAAACGCCAGATCCTGAAACGACCGGTTGTCGAGCGCGACATCGTCCCGGTGATGAGCAGCACGAACCACCCGTTCATGCGCTCGCCCGGACAGGCGATCCCGCTGATCGCGGTCGAGACCGACCCCGAGGGCGTCTGTCTCGTCACCGAGGACACCGAGGTCGAACTCAGAGAGGAGCCGATCTCCGGGTTCGACAGCCAGCGCACGGGCATCACTTACGAGGACATCGGCGGCCTACAGAACGAGATCCAGCGCGTACGCGAGATGGTCGAACTGCCGATGAAACACCCCCAGATCTTCAAGAAGCTGGGGATCGAGCCACCACAGGGCGTGCTGCTCCACGGCCCGCCCGGCACCGGCAAGACGCTGCTCGCGAAGGCCGTCGCGAACGAGACGAGTGCGAGCTTCTTCTCCATCGCCGGCCCCGAGATCATCTCGAAGTACTACGGGGAGTCCGAACAACAGCTCCGAGAGATCTTCGAGGACGCCGCGGAGGAGTCGCCCTCGATCATCTTCATCGACGAGCTCGACTCGATCGCGCCCAAGCGCGAGGACGTCACCGGCGAGGTCGAACGCCGGGTCGTCGCACAGCTGTTGACGATGATGGACGGCCTCGAGTCCCGCGGTCAGGTGATCGTCATCGCGGCGACCAACCGCGTCGACAGCGTCGACCCCGCCCTCCGGAGGCCGGGGCGGTTCGACCGCGAGATCTCGATCGACGTCCCCGACGAGGCGGGCAGGAAGGAGGTCATCCAGATCCACACCCGCGGGATGCCGCTCTCGGACGACGTGAGCCTGGACGAGCTGGCAGAAGACACCCACGGCTTCGTCGGCGCGGACATCGAGTCGCTGACGAAGGAGGCGGCGATGAAGGCGCTCCGGAGGTATCTCCCCGAGATCGACCTCGACGAGGAGGAGATCCCGCCGAGCCTGATCGACCGGATGATCGTGAAACGTTCGGACTTCCGCGGCGCGCTCGGCGAGGTCGAACCCAGCGCGATGCGCGAGGTGCTCGTCGAGCTCCCGAAGGTGAGCTGGGAGGACATCGGCGGGCTGGAGGAGGCGATGATGGACGTCAAAGAGAGCGTCGAGTGGCCGCTCTCCGATCCCGAGCGGTTCGGTCGGATGGGCATCCAGCCCCCCGCGGGAGTGTTGCTCTACGGCCCGCCCGGCACGGGGAAGACGCTGATGGCCAAAGCGGTGGCCAACGAGACGAACGCGAACTTCATCTCGGTGCGCGGGCCGCAGCTGCTCTCGAAGTGGGTCGGGGAGTCCGAGAAGGCGATCCGCCAGACGTTCCGCAAGGCGAGACAGGTCAGCCCGACGGTGATCTTCTTCGACGAACTCGACTCGCTCGCGCCCAACCGGGGCCAAGACGTCGGCAGCAACGTCTCCGAACGGGTCGTGAACCAGCTGCTCACCGAGCTCGACGGGCTGGAGGAGATGGAGAACGTGATGGTGATCGCCGCGACCAACAGGCCGGACATGATCGACCCGGCGCTGATCCGATCCGGCCGGTTCGACCGGCTGGTGATGATCGGACAGCCGAGCGAGGAAGGCCGCCGCGAGATCCTCGAGATCCACACCCGGGAGATGCCGCTGGCCGCGGACGTGAGCCTCAAGGAGCTCGGCGAGATCACCGACGGCTTCGTCGGGAGCGACCTCGAGTCGATCGCCCGCGAGGCGGCGATGACCGCGCTCCGAGAGGACGAAGACACCGACATCGTCGAGATGCGTCACTTCCGGCAGGCGATGGACTCGGTGCGTCCGACGATCACCGACTCGATCCTCGAGTACTACGAGGAGATCGAAGACCAGTTCGCCGGCGGCACCGCCGAACCCTCCCGCGGACGGCGGGAGAGCCGGATCGGCTTCCAGTAGTCCGGAGCCGGTCTCGGCCGGTATCGCGTCGTTCGACCCGGAAGACGACTCTTATCCCGACGAGGCGAATCAGTCGTTACGAGTCGCTTACGTCGCGGGCTCGTCGGACCGAGATCACGGGACAGCGGACCGATCGGAGGATCTCCTGCGAGACGCTTCCGAAGACCGCCTGCCGCGCCGGCGAACGGTTTCGTCCCCCGACCACGACGAAATCGGCGTCGAGTTCCTCGGCCATCGCGACGACCTGCTCGGCGGGATCGCCCACGCCGAGGCGGACCTCGGCGTCGACTCCCGCGTCCTCGAACGACGTCGCTAACGCCCGTATCTGCTCCTCGCGTTCGATGACCGCCCCGATAGCCTCGGGACCGGGCGTCTCGCGTCTCTCCTCGCTCACCCCCGATAGCATCCGGCGCTCGACCCACTCGGGGACCTCGCCCTCGATCCTCGCCTCGAACCCCGCCCACTGTCTCGCCCACTCCGGGACCTCCCCGGTCGACCCGTCGGTCGCCTCGCCCGCCCGCTCGGCCACCTCCCGGTAGGTCTCCTCGTCGATCACGTGCGCGGTCACGACCGTCGCACCAGTCGGACCCGCGATGTCGATCACGGTGCTCGCGATGGTGTCGGTCCGGTCCCGGTCCTCCTCGCCGACCGCGACCAGTATCGTGTCTACAGCCATGTGCCATGTTCGGTCCCAACACGGTTATCGGTATCCTCTAGCACAGCAGAGACCGAAACCCACATCCCGGCGACCGAAGTAGCAGAGGACGCGCGAGGGTGGCTGAGCTTGGCCAAAGGCGACGGGCTTAAGACCCGTTCCCGTAGGGGTTCATGGGTTCAAATCCCATCCCTCGCA
>SKWB01000284.1 GCA_007129135.1 Halococcaceae archaeon
ACCCCGAGCGAGAGGAACCAGCCGCCGGCCACCAGGAGGAGGATCCACCCGCGGCCGTCGCGGGCGAGTTCGGAGAGCGTGCTCGTGATACCGGCGACCGGTCTCGACACGGCGTCTCTACCCCGCACGGCGCAATGAAGGCTCGGAATGAGGCGAACGAACTCCGATCTCCGTCTCCGATCGTTCGACGACACCCCCTCGTGTGAACTCCCGGTAGTTTCAGCCCGCGATGGGGCTCCGTCTTCGTACCGGATCGATCGATACCGGATCAAGAGACCCGAATCCACGCGAGGAGCTCGAGGACGGGGAACGGACGACGGTGCCCCGTACTGAACGCGAGTGGGTCTACCCCGCCTACCGGTGGCCGACGGGCGGTTCACGCCGCCGGGGCGTCCTCCCGCTTCCTGCTGCGAGCGGGAGGTCGTAGAGCTCCCGACCCGTTCCGAGGAACGCCCGCAAGCGGTGGAACTCAGCGACCACGACCGACCGGGAGATCACCGACGGCCGGGAGCGGAGGGACGACTCGAACGCGACGTGTCACCCCGATGGCTCCTGTCGAACCACAAACCCGGCCCGCTGGAGCGGTGACCCGTGGCCGATCCGGAGGACGGGTGTCGGTGTCCGAAGCCGCGGACGGCTCACTCGATCGAACGCTCGTAGACGTTCGCGACGCGGTCGACGCCACCGATCTCCACCGTTCGCTCCCCGACCTTCTCGAAGCACGAGGCGTAGAAGGCGTTTCCCGACTCGTTCGCGGCGAGGACCGCGTCCCGGATCTCGCCGACGCCACGCTCCGAGAGGTGGTCTTCGGCGCGTTCGAGCAGCCGCGACCCGATCCCCTCCCCCCAGCGATCGGGGCTGACGTAGACGTCCAGCTCGCCGACGCCCTCCTCGGCGAGGGGGATGGTGCTCGCGTAGCCGACGACCTCGCCGTCGTCGGTCGCGACGAACAGGCCCGCGTCCTCGGAGTCGACCCGGGCCTCGAGGAGTTCCCTCGAGTAGCCCGCGGCGAGGAGGGACGCGATGGTCTCCTCCTCGAGGACCCCGTCGTAGGTCTCGTACCAGGTCCGTTCGGCCACCCCTCTGATCGCCTCGACGTCGTCCCCGGTCGCCCGCCGGACGCTCACGCGTTCGACCATGGACGGTGTACGACCGGTCCCACGATAACGCTGTTCCCTGGTATCACGGAGCCCGGTCGGGGGGTCGGTGGGCCCTCGGTGGCCCGACCGGGTCGCGACCGAACCCACGTAGTTTATACGACCGGGTCGCATATCGCCGCGTAACGAAACCCGCGGGTAAATGCGGCGGTCGCCGCATGCGGGAACTCGAAGCGCTCGGGACCTGTCGACTCACGGCCGTAAGACGCCGGAGCCGTCCGCGGTTTTCAATGAGCACGTTCGCCACACCGTGGCTTCGAACGCTCGAACCCGACAACTATGGAAATCGAAATCGCAACGATAGGCGGCTACGAGGAGGTCGGCCGGCAGATGACTGCCGTCCGCGCCGGCGAGGACGTCGTCATCTTCGACATGGGACTGAACCTGTCGAAGGTCCTCATCCACGACAACGTACAGACCGAGAAGATGCACAGCCTCGACCTGATCGACATGGGCGCGATCCCGGACGACCGCGTCATGTCCGACATCGAGGGCGACGTGCAGGCGATCGTCCCGACCCACGGGCACCTCGATCACATCGGCGCGATCAGCAAGCTCGCCCACCGATACAACGCGCCGATCGTCGCCACCCCGTTCACGATCGAACTCGTGAAACAGGAGATCCAGGACGAGAACAAGTTCCAGGTCGAAAACGACCTGATCAAGATGGACCCCGGCGAGACGATGTCGATCTCGGATGCCGTCGAACTCGAGTTCGTCAACGTCACCCACTCGATCATCGACGCGATCAACCCCGTCCTCCACACGCCCGAGGGGGCGATCGTCTACGGGCTGGACAAGCGGATGGACCACACGCCCGTGATCGGCGATCCGATCGACATGAAACGGTTCCGGGAGATCGGCCGCGAGGGCCAGGGCGTGCTCGCGTACATCGAGGACTGCACGAACGCGAACGGGAAGGGCAAGACCCCCAGCGAGGCGGTCGCCCGTCGCCACCTACAGGACGTCATCCACAGCATGGAGGACTACGACGGCGGTATCGTGGCGACGACCTTCTCCAGCCACATCGCCCGCGTGCGCGCGCTCGTCGAGTTCGCGGAGGATATCGGCCGACAGCCCGTTCTGCTCGGCCGGTCGATGGAGAAGTACTCCGGCACCGCGGAGCGACTCGACTTCGTCGAGTTCCCCGACGAACTCGGGATGTTCGGCCACCGGAAGTCCGTCGACCGCACCTTCAAACGGATCATGAACGAGGGGAAGGAGAACTTCCTGCCGATCGTCACGGGCCACCAGGGTGAGCCGCGCGCGATGCTCACCCGGATGGGCCGCGGCGAGACGCCGTTCCAGCTCGACGACGGCGACAAGGTGATCTTCGCGGCGCGGGTGATCCCCGAGCCGACGAACGAGGGCCAGCGCTACCAGGCCGAGACGCTGCTCAAGATGCAGGGTGCGCGTATCTACGACGACGTCCACGTCTCGGGCCACCTCCGTCAGGAGGGTCACTACGAGATGCTGCGGGCGCTCCAGCCCAAGCACATCATCCCCGCCCACCAGGACATGGCGGGCTACTCGAGCTACGTGAACCTCTGTCGGAACCAGGGCTACGAACTCGGGCGCGACCTCCACGTGACGTACAACGGCAACGTCATCCCGATCGTCGAGTGAATGACCGAAGACGACCGACGCGCGCGGGCCGTGACCGAGGCGGTGGCCGAGCGACGCGACCTCGTCAACGCCGCCATCGACGAGGACCTGCCGCTAGCACACCCCGAACGGCTCTACGAGGCCTCACGCTACCTCCTCGAAGCCGGGGGAAAGCGGCTCCGACCGGCGGTCGTGCTCCTCGTCGCGGAGGCGCTCTCCGACGTCGAACCGCTCTCGGAGGACTACCGGCGCTTTCCCACGCTCTCCGGCGAGGAGATCGACCTCCTGAAGGCGGCCGTCTCGATCGAGGTGATACAGTCGTTTACGCTCATCCACGACGACATCATGGACGACGACGACCTCCGGCGGGGCGTTCCGGCGGTCCACAGGGCCTACGACCTCGAAACGGCGATCCTCGCCGGCGACACGCTCTACTCGAAGGCGTTCGAGATCATGCTCGGGACCGGCGCGCCGCCGGAGCGGGCGATCAAAGCGATCGAGGCGCTCGCGACCACCTGTACGAAGATCTGTGAGGGCCAGGCGCTCGACGTCTCCTTCGAGGGACGCGAGGACGTCGGCATCTCGGAGTATATGGAGATGATCGAACTGAAGACCGCCGTCCTCTACGGTGCCGCCGCGAGCGTCCCGGGGATCGTCCTGGGGGCGGACGACGAGACCGTCTCGGCGCTCTGTGGCTACGGGCTCGACGTCGGCCGGGCGTTCCAGATCCAGGACGACGTCCTCGATCTGACCGTCGCGAGCGATCGGCTCGGAAAACAGCGCGGTAGCGACCTCGTCGAGGGGAAACGGACGCTGATCACGCTCCACGCCACCGACCAGGGCGTCGACGTGGACGGGCTGGTCGACGCGGGAAGCGTCGAAACGGTCACCGAAGCGGACATCGATCGGGCAGTCGCGGAGCTCGAGGCGGCCGGGAGCATCGATTTCGCCCGCGAACGTGCGTCGTCGCTCGTCGAGCGCGGGAAGGCGAGACTCGAGGTCGTTCCCGAGAACGAGCCGCGCGACCTGCTCTGTGACCTCGCGGACTACCTGATCGAACGCGGCTACTGAGCTATACGCGGCGCTCAGGGATCTCGCTCTCGGTCGGCGGAAGTGGTGTGCGAGCCAATACGGCCCGCGACACCGAGGGGAGTTGGGGTGGGGTGGGGGGTTCGGTCACACGATTCGATGCCATCGACGCAGGCTCGGTGGTCGCCCGCGTCAGTTCCACCAATGTAGTACCCTGTAATATGCTTTGTGTGGGTCGTAAGATTCTCCGACTGGCGTCCATCCCCCGACGGACTCCGCGGTATCGGACGGATGGTCGGTCGCGGTACGACTACCCCTCGATCATACGGAGATATGCGAATCGAATCGCGAAAGTCGGTACGAGCGTCCACAATATATACAATATACTCCCACCAATCACCATTGAACGCAAGACTTTTTACCCAAATGGGAATAGAGGAGGATGGCGTGCGACGTCCCGCGGTCGGTCGTTGTCAAACCATGCCTGGTCACTCGCACGCTCCTGTCACTCTGCCCGGACGGCGGCCCGACCCGGCTGTCGTCTTCTCTGCGACCCTCACCGGACGACAGCGACGACACCGCCTCGGACGGCCCACGGTACCCCCAGGGTCTACATAGCACATATTAACACGTAGCTATAGCTATCCAGAGTCTATTCGATATGGAAGGAAGGTTCTTAACCGTCGCCGGAGTACGAGCCCCCAATGGCTATCGCCCAACCCACCGACACGTACAGCTGTCCGAGCTGCCGCGGAACCCTCGCACCCGTTCGCGAGTCGTGGGGCTGTGAGGACTGCGGCTACGTACCCCGACACGGGGCGGACTGACCCAGCGACCGACCGACGGCGGGACCCGGTGAGGCGTTCTCGATCCCCGACCGTCGATCCGATTTCGTGGCCCCGATACCGTTCGGGAGCGACCGCCCCGACCACGCTGTCCGATGACTGATCGTGGTTCGGCTCCAGGTCGCCCCGGCGACGGAGCCGGTAGATCGACCTACTGTGACGACACCACCGGGTGGGGGAGACGATCCGCCCGGAGCGACCGACGCGAACGAAGCACCGGTCGCTCCGCAGGTGAGAGTGGAAGGATGCTCGCTGGGGGATTTGAACCCCCGTCATCGGCTCGAAAGGCCGATATGATTGGCCGGGCTACACCAAGCGAGCGGACGCAGTAAGGGGTTCTTGGCAGACGGGTTTAACCGTTCCGTTCCCGCCCGGTTACTTCCCCTCGAACTCCGGTTCCCTGTCGCTCTGGAACGCCGAGAGCCCCTCCCACATGTCGTCGGTGGTGAAGAGGTGGCCGAAGGAGACGGACTCGATTTCGAGGCCCGCGTCGGTGTCGTCGCGACCCGCGAGCATCGCGCGCTTCGTGAACTTCTGGGCGATCGGCGGCCCGGCGGCGAGGTCCGCCGCGAACGCCTCGGCTCGTTCGGAGAGCGCGTCGTTCTCCACCACCTCGTTCACGAAGCCGTAGGACTCCATCGTCCCGGCGTCGTAGTGGTCGGCGGTGAAGATGATCTCCTTCGCGCGGCCCTCGCCGACGATGTGTCGGAGCCGCTGGG